>NZ_JANX01000001.1 GCF_000767795.1 Inquilinus limosus MP06
ATCGCGGCGCCGGTTCTTCGGCCCCTGCCGCCGCACCGGCCGCTGCGCCCCGGGCCGCCGCCCCGGGTGGGGCACAAAGCCGCAAGCTGCCGGTGACCGGCATCGGCTCGATCATCGCCGTCGCCTCGGGCAAAGGCGGCGTCGGCAAGTCGACCACCGCGGTCAACCTCGCCCTCGGCCTCGCGGCCAACGGCCTCAAGGTCGGGCTGCTCGACGCCGACATCTACGGCCCGTCGATGCCGCGGATGACCGGCATCACCGGCAAGCCCAGCTCGCCCGACGGCAAGAGCCTGGATCCGAAGGAGAATTACGGCCTGAAGGTGATGTCGATCGGCTTCCTGATCGACGAGGAGACGCCGATGATCTGGCGCGGCCCGATGGTGCAATCGGCGCTGTCGCAGATGCTGCGCGACGTCAACTGGGGCCAGCTCGACGTGCTGGTGGTCGACATGCCGCCGGGCACCGGCGACGCCCAGCTGACCATGGCGCAGCAGGTGCCGCTGGCCGGCGCCGTGATCGTGTCGACGCCGCAGGACATCGCCCTGCTGGATGCCCGCAAGGGCCTGAACATGTTCCGCAAGGTCGATGTCCCGGTGCTCGGGATTATCGAGAATATGAGCTATTTCTGCTGCCCGAACTGCGGCCACCGCACCGACATCTTCAGCCATGGCGGCGCGCGGGCCGAGGCGGAGAAGCTGGGCTGCGACTTCCTGGGCGAGATCCCGCTCGACATCGCCATCCGCGAGACCTCGGATTCCGGGCAGCCGATCGTGGTCTCGGCGCCGGACAGCGCGCATGCTGAGGCCTATCGCGGCATCGCCGCCCGGGTGTGGGACAAGCTGCGCTCCGGCGCCGGCCCGGCCGCCCCCCGGATCGTGATCGAGTGACCGGTCACGACGTCACCACCTCGCCACAAATCGATCCGATAACGAGCGCGATTGCGGCACCGGGAGAAGGCCCGGTGCCAGCCCTCGGAGTGGGAGAGTAATGCGACGTTTCTGCCGGATCGCGGTCCTCGCCGCGGCCGCTGCCGGGGTGCCGGCGGCGGCGTTGGCCCAGGCCTTGCCGGATTCGGTCGAGATCCAGAATCGGCGCAGCGCCGCGATCGAGGATCTGCGCGTCTCGCCCGATTTCGAGAGCTCCTGGGGCTACAACCGGCTGCGCGTCTCGCCGCTGGCGCCCGGCGCCTCCGCCCGGATTCCGACCGAGGACCTGCGCGGCGGCTGCTACTTCGACGTCAAGGTGCGCCAGAATGACGGCGCCGAGGCCGAATACTGGAGCCTCAACCTGTGCAGCCGCCCCGTGATCGACCTGGACTGATCGATCACGGGTGACCGGCTCCGGTTGACCGGGCGGCCGGTCAGGGCGTGCCGCCGGCCTGGTTCGCCTGGGTCCACAACGGCATCGGCGTGCCCGACGCCGACACGCGGACCGGCTTGGCCTGCCCCTCGAGGAAATCGCGAATCGCCCGGGCCGTCTCCGGTGTCGTCAGGGTCTCGTTGCCGAGCTTCGGCAGCACGTTCCGCCGGAAATCGACGAGGGCCTCCTGCTGCTGCCGCGTCGTCGGCAGGCCGTGCAGATCCTTCAGATACTGCTTCATCGCGTGGACGCCGCCCTCGGGGAACAGCACGCCCTGACCCTGCTCCGACCATGTCAGGAAGGTGTCGAGCCAGCCCGGGACCGGCAACTGCTTCACCGACCCGTCGGCCGCGGTATAGGTCTGGACGGTCGTCTCGCTCTTCCGCACCGCGCTGGAGACGCCGCGCGGCGTCTGCTTCGACACGCCGGGGGGGTCGATCTTGACCTGGCCGCGGAACTCCAGCGACAGGTCGAAGGGGATGATCCGCTGCAGCCAGGGGACGACCGTCTTCAGAGAGCTCAACGCGGTCTGCAGCTTGAACGACCCCGTGTATCGCGTCGCCTCCGCCACGAAGGAGGCGTTCGGGCCGGTGAACCGCCGGTACATGTTCAGCTTGGACGGCACCCCGCGCGCCAGCGGCGTCATGCCCTCGTCCCCGCTCAGCGATTTCGGCAGGATGCCCGTCACGGGATCCGGCAACCCGTTATTCGCTGCCTTCCGCGCCCGGTATGCGGCGTTGGAGACCGCCTGGTCGGGATTGGGCACGCTGTCCGGCAGGCCGGGAATGCTCCCGGTCGGGAAGCGGTCGTTGAAGATGAAGTCGGCATTGGCCGCATCGGGATGCCACGTGTATTCCCTGCCGGTCAGCAGGTCGACGTGCTGCTCGGCGTATTTGCCGGTGACGGCCGAAAGGCGCATGCCGCTCTTCCGGCCGGGCACGTAGGACACCGCACGGGCAGGGTCGATCTTCCCGTCCCCGACCAGGTCGTGAACGGTCGCGAGATCCGGCTCGGAGTCCAGCAGCAGCTGCCTGGTCGCGTCGTCCACCACGATGCGGGTCCGCATCGACACCCTCTCATAGGTGCCCCTCATGTTGTCCCAGGCCTGCTCGGAGACCTTGGTGCCCTTCGGGATGGTGATGGTGATGTTGTCCTCCGGCCGCCGCTCGCCGCCGACGCGCCAGATCTTGTTCAGCACCGGGATGAAATTGGTCCAGGCGCGAGGCCGCAGGCCGACCTTCTGCTCCTCCATCAGCTTGGTGAAGGTCATGTCCTGCGGCAGCGTGACGAAGGCGCCGAGGGGAGCGTCCTGACCGGCGACGGTGCCGAACAGGTCCATCTCGCCCGGGTGGAGCGTGACCCGCTGGGCGTCCGGCAGCATGCCGCTCCAGCTCAGCTCCATCACCGTGCCGGGCAGCACCTCGCCGTTCTCGTCCCGCGGCGCACCGACGTCGCGCACCTTCTGCACCGTCGGCATGAAATCGGCCTTCACCTCGGCGGGGTCGGTCCCGAGCACGAGGTCGTGGCCCTTCCCCACCACGGTCGACCCCTTGATCTGGAAGACCGTCTGGTCGGAGGCGGGCAGCAGCCCGGCCTCCTTCCCCGTGACGTTGCGGTATTCGCGCGGCCGCTGCGATACCGTCAGCTCCTTGCCCAGCGTCAGCCGCAGCGGCTTGGTCGACCCCATCACCAAGCTGTCGATGACGGACTGGCCCATCGCCCTGATGTTCATCTTGGTGCTGACGGCCCCGCCGAAGGACGCCAGGGTCGGCTGGCCGCCCTTCGGGGCGCCGTCGACCAGGCTGGTGACCGGATCCGGATTGCCGAGGATCCGGATCTGGGCACCCAGGCGGAACTCCGGGATCTTGCCCTGCCAGCCCCACAGGCTCGGGATCGTGTCCTTGCCCCGCATCCCGCCATTGGCCTGCAGCATGTCGCGCCGGTCGGCGACCCGCTGCATCATCTGCGGGTGCAGGGCGAGGTTCTGGGCGGTGCCCGGCACCGCCCCCATCGCCGCCGAGATCGCCTCGTCGCGGTTCATGTGACGGCCTTCGGTCAGCTGCGCCACCAGCTCGGCGCCGCCGAGATTGCTGACCATGTCGTTGCCGAACTGCGCGGTCACCCCGAGCCGCGAGAGCCGGGTCACGTCGCCCGCCGATGCCGTGGTCGCCTGCGACGCACCCTGCTGGGTCGCCCGCTGCGTCGCCTGGGTGGTTCCGGCCGAGGCCGAGCTGACCAGCCGCTGCACCGGGATGGCGCCCGAGACCGCGCCGGTGACGGGGGCCGTGGCCAGGTAGATGCCCTGAGCCTTGGCGGAGTGCAGCATCTGCTGCCCGCCCTCGGCGGTGAACAGCTTGTTGTCGAAGGCCAGCCGCGTGGCGTCGGTGGCGAGCTGGCCGGTGCCGTTCACCACCTGCCCGACGGTGCCCGCGGCCGATGTGGCCACGACCCGCGTGCCCAGCGCCGGCAGTGCCGTGCCGGCGAGGCGGGAGGTCACGGCAGCGCTGACCTTCAGGCCGGCGGTGGTCGCCCCGGCGGTGCTGATCGACGACACCGCGTCGATCGCGGTGTCCTTCAGCACCGCCTTGGTATGGTCCCAGCTGACGCCCCAGCCGTCGCCCTTGTCGCCGTCGAGGTTGACCGCGTCCATGCCGAAGCCGATCAGCGAGGTGTGGCCGTCGGCATACATGTCCTTGCCCTGAACCACGGCGCTGACGTCGCCGACGGTGTCGATCAGCTGATAGGTGCCGAATCCCGCGGCGAAGCCGGCCACGACGTTGCCGCCGGTCGCCGCCGTGGTGATGATGCCGACGGTCGTCGCGGCGACGACCCGGCCGACCTCGCCGATCGTATCCCAGGTCTTGTCGCTGTCCTCCATGTCCTTGGCATGGTCCTGGAACTCCTGGTCGAAGTTGCCGAGGACGGCGGTCAGCTTCTGCTGGTACTGCGCGTCCGGCAGTCCGGTGTCGTTGGCCTTCAGCTCCTTCACGTCGTCGAGCTTGTCCTGGAGGAAGTCCTCGAACTTCTCGCCCGCGCTCTTGCCCGGCGTGATCCAGCCCCAGCCCTTGCGGACGAAGCTCTGGTCATCGAGCTTGTGCTTGACCTGATCGAGATTGCCCTGCAGCGCGCTGATCGTCTGGTCGAGCGCCTTGTCCCGCGACTGCTTCTGCACCTCGCCATCGACCTGGGTCAGCGCCTGCTGCGTCTCCTGCGACAGCCGGTCGGTGCCGACGGCCCAGCTGTTGAGCGCCTGCAGCTTCGCCTGCTGGTCGGCGGTGAGGTCGAGCTTGCCGTCGGCATCGAGATGGACGGTCTGGCGCAGCTCGCCGGCGATCGCCGACTGCACCGCATCCCAGTTGCGCTGGCTGTCGGCCGAATTCGGGTCGTGCTCGCGGTCATAGGCGAGCGCCGTGTCGATCACCGATTCCGTCTGGGCGCTGACCGGCGACGGCCCCTGCTGGAAATAGATCTCGCCGGGATAGATGGTGTTCGGGTCCTGGAACTGGCCGTTGTTGGCGACGCCGTCGGGCCCGACAAGACGCTCGAGCGCGTCGCCGGGGCGCACCTCGCCCGCCGTCTCATAGCCATGCGATTCGGGCGGGCGCCCCTCCGCCGCGGCGCGGGCGGCCAGGGCCCGGCGGACGGCCGCCTGGAAGTCGGGATCGGTGCCGGGCCGGACCGGATTGACCGGACGTGAGTTGCGCTCGATCGGCTTCAGCATGACGTCCCGCCGCCCTTCGTTGACCGGTCGGTAAACCTAGGGACATTGCGTGACGGCGTTATTTCATTTGTATGACAAAGAGGACGGAGCGCTGTTTATGAGATTTTATTCCCACAACTCCTAAACGATTGAGATCTTCACTGAACCGTCATCTTTCCGGAGAGGTCTGTCGCCTATGGTGCCGCCCCCGGATGGAAAGGACGGAGGCCGGAATGGCGATCGAGGTCGACAAGGACGGACGCATGGTCAAGGTCGAGAACGGCGTCACGACCTATGTGCCTACCGCCGACCAGGCGCAGTGGGCGGCCGCCGTCAAGCAGGCCATGCAGCGGAACGGCATCACCGACGCGTCGAACCTGCGGTTCATGGTCGCCGAGAAGGGCGATTCGCAGTGGTCGATGGCGCAGCAGATCGGCAGCCCCTGGGGCGAGATGGTCGACTTCAACCGCTTCAAGGACGACGACCTGATCGACATCGGCGAGGTCGTGGTCGCGCCGGCGCCCACTCCCGAAGCCGCTGCGGCCCTGGGCCCCAAGGGCCGGGACGCCTTCGCCCAGAGCATCGAATCCCGTTCCAACGAGGCCGCAAATGCCGATTCCGGCACCGCCGGCCAGAAATGGGACGCGGTCAACGGCGATATCAAGACCTATCTGAACTCGCTTTCGGGCGACGACTTCATCCAGGGCGCCTTCGACCTGATCGGCTACAAGGATTTCACCGAGGACACGGCCTATACGCGCACCCTGGTGATCGACAACGTCCTCGGCTCCCTGGGCAACGACAAGGGGGCGCAGCAGCAGATGGTCGATCAGCTGCTCGCCCAGAAATGGCCCGACAACGCCGACGCCATCAAGAACGACGTCACCAAGGCCGCGCAGGAGCGCGGATTGAAAGTGGGTTGATTCCGCCGGCCAGGCGGCCAGGGAGCGTAGCCCGGGCCGGCCGAAGTGACCCGGCGACCTGGCTGGGCGCCGCCCGTTGCTCCCGCTCCGGCCGGATCAGGCCTCCCGGCCCAGCACCGCCATCAGCTCTCGCCATTCGCGCGGGCTGAGGCCGCTGTCCGGCTGGGCCACCGCCTCGCCCGCCAGCATGCGGCGCAGCACGGTGAGGCCGGGCGCCGAGATCGTCGCGGCGTTCATGCGGTAGTCGCGGAACGCCCGGGCCGCCAGCGGCACCCAGCGTTCCATCGACTCCACCATTACATCGGCATAGGCCCGGATCTCGTACTGCGCATGGGCATCGGCCCGCAGCCTCAGGAAATTCATGAGGTTGTGCAGGTCGGTCTTCCAGTACCACTGGGTGTAGGTGTTGAGCGTCAGGTTCATCCGCGCCAGCTCGCGCGCCAGGCCCTGGCGAGAAGGGTCGACCGGCCCGGCGCCGTCGATCTCCTCGTTCAGCATCCAGGCATAGTCGCGCCAGCAGCGTCCGGCATCCTCGCGCAGCAGGTCGAGGACCCGCGACGCCTCCTCGCCCTCCAGCACCGCGTCGCGGCCCTGGCGGTTCTTGCTCGACTGGGCCGCCAGATGCTCCGGCGCCGGCAGGTAGAACTCCCGGTCGAGGATCGAGTAGCGGGCGGAGTACTCGTTCACATTGGCGGTGCGGTGCCGGATCCACTGCCGGGCCACGAAGATCGGCAGCTTCACGTGGTACTTGATCTCGCACATCTCGAAGGGCGTGGTGTGCCAGTGCCGCATCAGGTAGCGGATCAGCCCCTCATCTTCCGACACCTTCTTGGTGCCGCGGCCGTAGGAGACCCGGGCCGCCTGCACCACCGCCGAGTCGTCGCCCATGTAGTCGATCACCCGCACGAAGCCGTGGTCGAGCACGGGCAGCGGCTCGAACAGGATCTCCTCCAGCGCCGGCACCGTGGCGCGGCGGGTGGTGAAGGTGGCGGAGCGGATCTGGTCCAGCTCGGCGCGCTGGTCGGCGGTGATCGTCATGAGGCCAGGTTTCTGTCGGAGAATCTCCAGATAGTGTAGCCCCGACCGGTTCCGGGACCAAGGGTTGGTATGGCCAACGGCTGGGTTTACGGCTACCAACGCCGCAAGCTTTTAAGACAATTGCGTCGTGGAACAGCCATCTTTCCCTGCTAAGTTCATGCTTCCGCATTTCCATTGCAGGATATTTCGTCATGCCGGCTCCGACAGATCCGCTTTATGCCCAGCAGTGGCATCTGACCGGCCCGTGGGGCATCCATCTCGGCAATATCTGGGACGAGTACACCGGCGCCGGCGTCGTCGTCGCGGTGCACGACCAGGGCATCGACTTCAGCCATTCCGACCTGAACGACAACATCGACAGCGCCCACAGCTTCAACGCCTCGACCGGCGGCTCCGGCGGCGCGCCGGTGACGGCCGACGACAACCACGGCACCGCCGTGGCCGGCATCATCGCCGCCGAGCGCAACGGCACGGGCGTGGTCGGCGTCGCCTATGGCGCGACGCTGCAGTCCTACTACGACCCGCTGTTCTTCAGTACGCTGCAGACCGCGGTGGTGAACGCGCGCAACTATGCCGCGACCCATGCCGACGTGCTCAACAACAGCTGGGGCTTCGGCAATACCTTCTTCGACGACCCCAACTCGGCCTTCCTCGACAACTTCGCCGAGTCCGGCTGGGCCGCGGCCCGGGCGGCCACCCTCAACGCGGCGGCCAACGGGCGCGGCGGGCTGGGCACGATCATCGTCCAGGCCGCCGGCAACACCTATGCCTACGGCGACGACACCAACCTGCACAGCTTCCAGAACAATCGCTGGACCATCACCGTCGGCGCCACCAACCAGGACGGCACTATCTCCGACTACTCGACGCCGGGCGCCTCGATCCTGATCGGCGCGCCGGGCAGCCCGAGCGCCGGCACCATCGTGACCACCGACCGGGTCGGCGGCAGCGGCTATGCCGCGGGGGACTACACCACCAGCTTCAACGGCACCTCGGCCGCGACGCCGATGGTGTCCGGCGTCGTCGCCCTGATGCTCGAGGCCAACCCGCATCTCGGCTGGCGCGACGTGCAGGAGATCCTGGCCTACACCGCCCGCTCCGCCGCTTCGGGCGCGACCACCGACCAGACCAACGGCGCGACCAACTGGAACGGCGGCGGGCTGACGGTCAATCACGACATCGGCTTCGGCCTGGTCGACGCCCATGCCGCGGTGCGCCTGGCCGAGAGCTGGGGCGGTTCGGCCCGCACCAGCGCCAACGAGACCAGCGTCTCCGCTTCCGGCTCGCCCGGCCTCGCCATTCCCGATGGCAATGCGACCGGCGTGACCACCAGCCTGACAATCGCCACCGGGATCGAGATCGACCGGGTCGAGGTGACGCTGAACCTCAGCCACACCTGGATCGGCGACCTGCAGATCGTCCTGACCTCGCCGGACGGCACCGACAGCGTCCTCGTCAACCGGCCGGGGCTGAGCGAGACCGCCGTCGACGGATCGAGTCAGGACAACATCGCCTTCACCTTCAGCACCGTGCAGGATTGGGGCGAATCCGGCCAAGGCGTATGGTCGCTGACGCTGCGCGACCTGGTCAGCGGCGATGTCGGGGTGCTGAACTCCTGGAGCCTGCGCCTCTACGGCGATGCCGCCAGCGCCAACGACACCTATGTCTATACCGACGAGTTCACCACCGTCGGCGCCGACGCCGCACGCCGCACCCTGGCCGATGCCGGCGGAGTGGACACGATCAACGGGGCGGCGCTGACCGGCAACGCCGTGATCGATCTCCTCGCCGGGACCGCCACCATCGCCGGCCGCGCCATCGCCTTCGCCGCCGGCACGGCGATCGAGAATGCGATCACGGGCGACGGCAACGACCAGCTCACCGGCGGCGCCGGCGTCAACCACCTGACCGGCGGCCGCGGCGACGACGTGCTTCGTGGCGGCGCCGGCGCCGATGTGCTGGACGGCGGCATCGGCAAGGACCTGGTCAGCTACTATTACAGCGCGATCGGCGTCACGGTCAGCCTGGCCGGCGGCGCCGGCAGCGGCGGCGACGCCCAGGGCGACACCTATTCCGGCATCGAGAACATCAACGGCTCGATGGGCGCCGACTCCCTGACCGGCAACGGCGGCGCCAACACCCTGAACGGCCTCGCCGGCGATGACATCCTGCGTGGCGGCGCCGGGGGCGACGTGCTGCAAGGCGATGTCGGCAGCGACACCGCCAGCTATTACTCCAGCTCGATCGGCATTGTCGCCAACCTCGCCACCGGCACGGGCAGCGGCGGCGACGCCCAGGGCGATACCTATTCCGGCATCGAGAATCTCAATGGCTCGAAGGGCGCCGACACCCTGATCGGCAACAGCGGCGTCAATATCCTGAACGGCCTCGGGGGCAAGGATGTGCTGACCGGCGGCGCCGGCGCCGACCGGTTTGTGTTCTCGATTCCGGGGGACAGCGTGGTCGGCGCCAGTTCCGACCGGATCACCGATTTCAGCCACGCCCAGGGCGACCGGATCGACCTGTCGCCGATCGACGCCGCCAGCACCGTCGCCGGCAGCCAGGCCTTCAGCTTCATCGGTGTCAGCCTCTATACCCATCACGCTGGCGAGCTGCGCTTCGCCCAGTTCGACGGCGAGACCATCATCGGCGGCGACATCAACGGCGACGGCATCACGGACTTCCACGTCCGCCTGACCGGCACGATCGCGCTGGTCGCCGCCGATTTCGTTCTGTGACGGGCCGATGACGGTTTCGACCCTTCCATCCGCGCCGCCGAGCCCCTATCTTAGGAGTGTCGGGCAACCGACTATGACGATAAACGCCTTTTGGAATAGACGCTGCGGACCCGGGGGCGGTACCCGGCGCCTCCACCAAATCTCCGGTCGTGGACGGAGCGCGGGGGCGAAATAGGATCGACGCGTGTAGTAAAGGGAAGGTTTTCGTCCGGCATGGTTCCGCCGTTATCGGGCCATAGCAATAGTTGCCAACGACAACTTTGCTGAGGTTCGCGCGGCTGCGTAAGCAGCTAAGCGTCCTCTCTCAATCCCTCGGCGGTTAGCCCCGTCGAGGTGGGGTCAGGGGCACCCAGCAACAGAACGCCCCGCTTCCTCCCCCTTGGAATGTCGGACTTGGGCGGCCGGGCGCCGCGTGTCTCCCTTTTCAACCCGCCGGCCCCGGTCTAGTGTGATCGGATGGACGACGAACTCCGATACGACCGCATGGTCGAATCCGCCCTGCGGGGCGTGGTCAGGGAAGCCTTGGCCCAGGTGGCCGAGAAGGGGCTGCCGGGTGACCACCACTTCTACCTGACCTTCGTGACCAATCATCGAGGGGTCACGATTCCGGACTATCTGCGGCAGAAATACCCGCAGGAGATGACGATCGTCCTGCAGCACCAGTTCTTCGGGCTGGAGGTGTGCGAGGACCGCTTCTCGGTCTCGCTCAGCTTCTCCAGCAAGACCGAGCGCCTGGTGATTCCGCTGGCCGCGATCACCACCTTCGCCGACCCGTCGGTCAACTTCGCCCTGCAGTTCCAGTCCGCGAAGGAGGGGGTGGAAGAGGAAGACGACGCCGCCGAGGCGGCGGAGGAACCGGCCGAAGCCGACGCCAAGATCGCGGCCGAGGCCGCACCGGCCGATGGCGCCAAGGTCGTGGCGCTGGACGCGTTCCGCAAGAAGTAGCCGCGATACCCGGCAAACCTCGATGCCCGGTCTTGACTCACTGCCGTCCGGTCAAGCCGTCGAGGCTGTGGATGGAGGCCCTGTTCTCACCTTTTGTTGTCATTGCCGGGCTTGACCCGGCAACCCAGGGGCCACCAAGAACCGCTCTGGCCACCCCTGGATCCTCGGGCCAAGCCCGAGGATGACAATAAAGATCCGCGCGCTTCGATTGCGATTCTGTCTGAACCGTACAGCCGTGGTCCTGACCCGGGTATCCAGGAATTCCCGATGCTGCTCGGTGGGGCCTGAATCGCCGGGTCAAGCCGGTGATACAAGCCGTCCCGGACCTATCCGGCCGTCGCCCCGCGCCCCTCGCGCAGCCGGGCGGCCAGCCGGAACGGCGCCTCGGCCAGGTCGCCCAGCCGCTTCAGCCCGGAGATCTGGCGGCCGAAGGCCAGCACCTCGCCGATACGGCGCTCGAGGAAGGCTTGCGTCGCCTCCTGCCCCTCCGACCGGTCGTCGAGCCAGACCAGCAGGGTCGAGGCGTAGACCCCGGCCAGCAGCCCTCGCTTGGTGTAGTAGTTGATGTCGGTCGACCGGTCGCCTGCCGCCCGCCACATCGCGTCGACGGTGCGGTGCAGCTGCTGCAGCCCGCGCCGCGACAGCGGCCGCAGCGCCCGCCGCGACAGGTCGCGCCGGACCGCGTCGCGGTAGGGCGCCAGCAGGCCCAGCCGCACGGTCACCGCCCGCGCGATCTTCTCGCGCACCCGCAGCCCGTCGAAAGCCTCGCCCTCCTCCGCCAACCGATCGAGCATCGCCCGATCGGCCCAGTCGTGGAGATGGTCCGCCAGCGCCGCGATTCCGCCGGGGAACAGGATGGCCGCCTCGTCGAGGCCGAATCCGGCATCCTCGGCGCCGAGCCGCAGGGCCTGCCGGGTCCAGCCGTCGAAGGCGACATGCGGCAGGACTGCCAGCAGCAGCGCGTCGCGCTCGCCCGCCAGGTCACCAGGGGTTCGATCGTTCGGTGTCGGGTCGGTCATGATGCGTCCCTTCAGGCTCGGTCGGCGAGATGGCGGGCCTCGGCGTCGAGCGCCAGGTCGGCCAGGTCGCGCAGCCGGTCGAGATACAGCACGCCGTCGAGATGGTCGACCTCGTGCTGCACCACGCGGGCGTGCAGCCCCTCGGCCTCGCGCTCGATCACCTCGCCATCGAGGCCGAGGCCGCGATAAGCGATCCGGCGCCAGCGCGGCACCAGGCCGCGGAAGCCCGGGATCGACAGGCAGCCTTCGAGCCCCAGCGCTGTGTCGTCGCCCAGTGGCACGATCTCCGGATTGATCAGCACGGTGGGGCCCTCTGGCGCCGGCGGTTCGCCCTCCTCCTGCCGGCCGGGCGGCACCTCGAACACGATCAGCCGCAGTGGCCGATAGACCTGTGGCGCGGCGAGGCCGATGCCCGGCGCGTCCCGCATCGTCTCGATCATGTCGGCGGCCAGCCGTGCGATCTCCGGGTCGAGCGGGTCCGTCACCGGCTCGGCGATATGGCGCAGCACAGGGTGCCCCATGCCGGTGATCTTCAACAGAGTCAAAGCCTTGTCTCCTGGCAAAACGGCCGGCCCTGAATTACCCCGGCTTGGCAAGAAAAAAGTGACATGATACAAGACACACCCTGACAAACCCCTGTGCCGGCAATCGTTCCGGCGGTGAAAGGAGCTTTGACCGAACGTGCAGGTCCATGTCCGCGACAACAACGTCGATCAGGCGCTGCGGGCGCTGAAGAAGAAGATGCAGCGCGAGGGCATCTTCCGGGAGATGAAGCTTCGTCGCAACTATGAGAAGCCGTCGGAGAAGCGGGCCCGCGAGCAGGCCGAGGCCGTGCGCCGTGCCCGCAAGATGCTGCGCAAGCGGCTCGAGCGCGAAGGCTTCTGACGACGCCCGTCCGCGGCCCGCCGCGGATGACTGACCGGATAACCGCCGGAGGCCCCGCCTCGCGGCGGTTTTGTCGTTCCGTGCCATGGCAGGGCGGCCCCGGCACCGACGAGTGATGTCATTCCCCGCACGGCTGATGTAGGAATCGGGTAAGGCGCCGCCCGCAGGGCGGCCGCCGGCAACGAAACCCGGGGGAAACATGCTCATCGGCGTGCCGAAGGAAATCAAAACCCACGAGTACCGTGTCGGCCTGACCCCGAGCTCCGTCCGCGAGCTGGTCCATCACGGTCACAGCGTCATCGTCCAGACCAATGCCGGCGCCGGGATCGATTTCGGCGACGACCGCTACCGCGCGGCGGGGGCGGAGATTGTGGCCTCCGCCCAGGAGATCTTCGACCGCGCCGAGATGGTGGTGAAGGTCAAGGAGCCGCAGCCCGACGAGTGCCGCATGCTGCGCCGCGGCCAGGTGCTGTTCACCTATCTGCATCTCGCACCCGATCCGCGCCAGACCGAGCTGCTGATGAAGTCCGGCGCCGTCGCCATCGCCTATGAGACGGTGACCGACGCCCGCGGCGGCCTGCCGCTGCTGGCCCCGATGAGCGAGGTCGCCGGCCGGATGTCGATCCAGTGCGGCGCCCATTGCCTGGAGAAGATCCAGGGCGGCCGCGGCATGCTGCTGGGCGGCGTGCCCGGCGTGCCGGCGGCCAAGGTCGTCGTCCTCGGCGGCGGCGTGGTCGGCACCAACGCGGCGCGCATGGCGATGGGCCTCGAGGCCCATGTCACGGTAATCGACAAGTCGCTGCAGCGGCTGAAGGAGCTGGACCTGCAGTTCGGCGCCGAGCTGAACACCATCTACTCGACCGTCGACGCGATCGAGGAGCATGTCACCGGCGCCGACCTGGTGATCGGGGCGGTGCTGGTGCCGGGCGCCGCGGCGCCGCGGTTGGTGACTCGCGCGATGATCGCGAAGATGAAGCCCGGCTCGGTGGTGGTCGATGTCGCCATCGACCAGGGCGGCTGCTTCGAGACGTCGAAGCCGACCACCCATGACAACCCGACCTATGTGGTCGACGGCGTGGTGCATTACTGCGTCGCCAACATGCCGGGCGGCGTGGCGCGGACCTCGACCTTCGCGCTGAACAACGCCACCCTGCCCTTCGCCCTGGCGCTGGCCGACAAGGGCTACCGCCGCGCCTGCCTGGACGACCCGCATCTGCGCGAGGGGCTGAACGTGCATTCCGGCCAGGTCACCAACAAGCCGGTGGCCGAGGCGCTGGGCCTGAACTACGTGCCGACCGAGGTGGTGCTGCGAGCGGCCTGAGCCGGCGCCATGCATGAACCAGGGCCGCCGGAGCGATCCGGCGGCCTCTTCTTTTCACCAGTTCGCCAGCGACTCCCGCAGGATCCGCTCCAGATCGGCCGGCCCGACCGGCTTGGGCGCGCCGACCAGCAGCCGCTGCTGCTTCAACGCCCCCTCGACCAGGGCCGGGATGTCGGCCTCGCCATAGCCCAGCGCGGCGATGCCGCTGGGCGCCCCGACCTCCCGCATCAGCGCGATCAGCGCTTTGGGCAGGCTGTCCGGCCCAGGATCCTCGACCCGACGGCCGGCCAGCAGTTCCGCCGCCCGGATGTGCTTCTCCGGCGCCGAATCGAAGGTGAAGCGGAACGCCGCCGGCGAGGTCACGATCACCGAATAGCCATGCGGCACGAAGGCGTGGTCGCGGCTGTAGCCCTCGGCGTGGAACACATGCTTCAGCCCGGCGATCGGATAGGCGCAGGCGTGCGGGATGTGGACCCCGGCGGTGCCGAAGCCGATCCCGGCCATGGTCGCGCCCAGCATCATCGTGCCGCGCGCCTCCAGGTCATCGCCGCTGGCCACCGCCCGGGTCAGATAGCGGCCGCCGAACTCGATCGCCCGCAGCGACCACAGGTCGGCCACCGGGTTGCTGCCCTGGTAGGGCGGCCGGTCGTCCGGCGTGGCCGGGCGCGGCCGCGCATCGAAGGGCTTGGAGATGTAGGATTCGACCGCGTGGCAGACGACGTCGAGCCCGGCCGAGGCGGTGACGCCGGCCGGGGTGGTGCGCGCCAGCTCCGGGTCCACCAGCGCCAGGCTGGGGCGGATGTACCGGTGCGAGATGCCGGTCTTCAGCTTGAGGTCGGGGATGTCGAGGATGGCGACCGTCGTCGCCTCCGACCCCGAGCCCGAGGTGGTCGGCACCGCCACCAGCGGGAACAGCGGTCCCGGCGGCTTGCGCCCGCCGCCGATCGGCGCGTTGACATAGTCCATGATCGCGCCGCCATGGCGCTTGATCAGGTTGGCGACCTTGGCGGTGTCGATGGTCGACCCGCCGCCCAGCGCGACGAAGCCGTCGACCTCCGCCGCCAGCGCGACCTCGGCCGCCAGTTCCAGCGACTCCAGGGTCGGCTCGACCGCGATGCGCTCGAACCGGGTCACGCCGATGCCGGCGCGCTGGATGATGCCGATCACCCGATCGACCAGCTTGAAGTCGTGCAGCGCCGGGTCGGCGACGAGCAGGACGCGGGAGACGCCGAGGCGCTTCAGCTCCCACCCCAGCTCCTCGACCGCGCCGGCGCCGAACTTCAGCGGCGCCGCCTCGATGGTGAAGATGCTTTCGAGGGATTCGGTCACGCCCGCCTCACACCCGCTGCAGCGCCTGGTAGATCAGCTCGAAGAAGCCGTCGGCGTCGATGTCGCGCAGCACGTGGCAGTTCTTCGGCTTCTTGTCCGGGCGGTTCCATTTCGCGGCCATGTCCCACCAGTCGACCACCGTCATGCCCAGCGTGTGCTCGCCCGCCAGCTCGACCGCCACATGGCAGTCGCGGCCGCCGAACAGCTCCGGCCGCAGCAGATAGGCGATGACGCAGGGGTCGTGCAGCGGACCGCCGGCGGTGCCGTAGCGCTCCATGTCGAAGCGCTCGTAGAAATCCAGCATGCCGTGGACGCTCTTGGCCACCGGCGTGCCCAGCGCCGCCACCTTGTCCAGCCAGGCGCGGGAGATCAGCGCCTTGTGGGTGACGTCCAGCGGCACCATGGTCAGCTTGATGCCGCTGGTCAGCACCACATGCGCGGCGTGCGGGTCGACATAGATGTTGAACTCGGCCGCCGGGGTGGTGTTGCCGCCCTCGAAGAAGCCGCCGCCCATGAACACGATCTCGCGGATGCGCGGCGCGATCTTCGGCTCGCGCACCAGCGCCGCGGCGATGTTGGTCAGCGGCCCCAACGGGCACAGCGTATAGGTGCCCTCCGGCGCCGCCATGATCGTGTCGACGATCCAGTCGACCGCATGGCCGGGGACCGGCCTGGTCGTGGGGTCCGGCAGGCCGGAGCCGTCGAGCCCGGTCTTGCCGTGCACCGCCTCGGCGGTAACCAGCGGGCGCACCAGGGGGCGGATCGATCCCTGGACCACCGGGATGTCGCTGCGCCCGGCCAGCTCGCACAGCTTCAGCGCATTGGCGGTGGTCAGGTGCAGCGGCACGTTGCCGGCGACGGTGGTCAGGCCGGCGATCTCCAGCTCCGGCGAGCCCATCGCCAGCAGGATGGCGATGGCGTCGTCCTGGCCCGGATCGGTGTCGATGATGATGCGCCTGGTCTCCGCCATCGCGGCCTCCCCTTCGGAACTCTCTCGGGAGGCTGGCTAGCACCGCGACGCGGCGGCGTACAGGGGCTGCGGAGCGGCGCTACTCGGCGGCCAGCAGAACCGGCGCCACGTCGTCCTGCTCGCGGCTGGCCTCGTGCACCATCCGGCGGATGGCGGTGACGCATTTGCCGCATTGGGGGGAGCAGCCGAGCCCGGCATAGACCTGACCCGCATTCTTCGCCCCGGCATCCACGGCACACCGGACCTGGGTGTCGTTCAGGGCGTTGCAGATGCAGATATACATGCGTCGGCGGGCTCCGGTGTGGTCCGCCGGATTTAGATGAGATTGCGAATGAGTGTCAATAGGCGCTCTATCCTGCCCGCGATGCCGCCCGTGCGGCGCGAAGGCGCAGCGCGGTGAGGATGGCGAAGAATGGCCCGCCGATCGCGGCGCCGATCAGGATATAGGGGAACAGCCCGAACCAGGCCGCCGGCGCGAACAGGTAGAGGGCGTCGTCGAAGTCGAAGCCGAGGATGCCGACATAGGCCTTGGTCTCGACTGCCCCCGCCGCCTCCAGCTTCGCCGACAGGATCGACGCCGCCAGCACCCCGGCGCTGGCCAGTAGGCCCAGCAGCGGCCCGGCCTCGCCCAGCCAGCTGGTGCGCAGGCCGATGCCGATCGCCAGGAACATCAGCGCGTTGACCGAGAGGTCGCAGATCGTGTCGTAGAGATGACCGAAGGGCGAGGAGCTGTTGCCGAGCCGCGCCAGCTCGCCATCCGCCCGGTCCAGCAGGCAGGAGACCAGCCAGATCACCCCGCCCCAGACGGTCCAGCTCTCGTCGCCGACGGCGAAGGCGGCGCAGCTGGCCAGGCCGGTGATGAGGCGCGCCGTGGTCAGGTGGTTCGGCGTGACCCGGGTGCCGACCAGGGGCCGGACCATCATCCGGGTCAGGCGATGGGTCCAGGAGGTGTGGGGCTGGGTGTAGATCGACATCAGGAGGCTTGCTCGCGTGCGATATCCGGCGCCCGCAGCAGGCGCCGGCCTTCGATGAGGTACCAGATCAGGAGCGCCGGCGCATGCAGCAGCAGCTCGCGGATGCGCTTGACCAGCGCCACCGACAAGGCGAGTTCCGGCGGCAGGCCGAACATCACGCCCAGCGCCAGGATGCTGCCGTCCTGGATGCCGAGCGCGCCCGGCACCAGGAAGGCCGCGGTGCGGACGGCCTGGCCGATGCTCTCCATCACCAGCGCCTCGGCGAAGCCGATATCGGCGCCCAGCACATGCAGCGCCAGCCAGACCTCGCCGGCGCCGCACACCCAGGAGGCGAGATGCAGGGCAGCCGCCCGGGCCATGGCGCCGCGGTCGCGATAGATCGCCAGCACCGTGTCGTGCAGGCCGGAGAGCGAGTTCAGCGCCGGCCAGTCGAACTCCCGGGCGATGCGGCCCAGCAGCTTTTCGAACAGCCGGAACATGCCCCAGCGCTGCGCCAGGATGAAGCCGAGGCCCATCAGCACGGCGATGCCGAGGCCGATCGCGGCCCAGCCCAGCGCGTCGCCGCCGCCGATCGCGATCAGCACCACCAGGCCGATGGCGAAGAACAGGATCTGGGTCAGGAATTCCAGGGTCAGGTCGACCAGCATGCCGGCGCCGGCCGGCAGCGTGCCGGCCCCGTGCAGCGCCAGCACCCGGGCGCCCAGCACATTGCCGCCAACCTGGGCTACCGGCAGCACGGCATTGGCCGATTCCCGCACCAGCCGCGCCCACAGGAAGATGCCGGGCCCGGCCGGCCACAGCGGCCGCATCGCCTCGCGCCACCCCAGCGCCGAGCAACCCATCGCCAGAAAATGTGAGGCGACCACCAGCAGGATGCCGCCGCTGGCGCCGAGCAGCAGCTTGAGCACCGCATCGGCGTTCTGTGCGGCGACCAGCCAGATGATGGCGCACAGCCCGGCCAGCCCGACCACGGCCGTGACAATCCTGATCGCAGGCCGGTTCATGCGCGCCCCCGCCCCGGAGCGCATGGCCTCTCCCGCCTGGCGAGAGAGGTCCTTTCACCGAGCCTTTCCCTCACCGTCATTGCGAGGAGGCGAAGCCGACGAAGCAATCCAGGGGTCAGCGCGAACCGGCCCCTGGATTGCTTCGCTGCGCTCGCAATGACGGTGTTCAGAATCCCGAAAGGTCCAGCAAGCGGAACAGGCCGCGCAAAGGCCAGGCGGGCTTCGAAGGGTGATGTCACGATGCGGCGCCGGTCCTGACGGGCGGAAAACGATCTTGGATCGGCATGCCTGGAGGGCTCCTGACGGGCGCGCGGATTAACACCGCCGGGCCGCTGCCTGTCAATTGGACGCTGCCCCGCCGCGGGCTCCGGCGGACGGCCGCTTCGGCTCAGATTCGTTCAAACATCAGACTATTTAGCCCCGGAGGTTCCAAAATGCTGGCCTCAACCGCCCGCGCTGGATATGGTGCGGGCAAAGTTTGCGCAGTGGAGGAAACATGGCTGGCGTTACGCTCCGTGGCATTCGTAAGTCGTTCGGCGATCTCGAGATCATCAAAGGCGTCGATCTCGACATCCGCGACCGCGAATTCGTCGTGTTTGTCGGCCCGTCGGGCTGCGGCAAGTCGACCCTGCTGCGGCTGATCGCCGGCCTCGAGGACATCTCCGCCGGCGACCTTGCCATCGACGGCCAGCGGGTCAACGACCTGCCCCCGGCCGAGCGCGGCATCGCCATGGTGTTCCAGAGCTACGCGCTGTACCCCCACATGACGGTCTACGAGAACATGGCCTTCGGCCTGAAGCTCGCCAAGACCAGCAAGGCCGAGATCGAGCGCAAGGTCGGCGACGCCGCCCGCATCCTGCAGCTCGAGCACCTGCTGAAGCGCAAGCCGAAGGAGCTGTCGGGCGGCCAGCGCCAGCGCGTCGCCATCGGTCGCGCCATCGTGCGCAACCCCAAGGTGTTCCTGTTCGACGAGCCGCTGTCGAACCTCGACGCGGCCCTGCGCGTGCAGATGCGGATCGAGATCGCCCGCCTGCACAACGACCTGAACGCGACGATGGTCTACGTCACCCACGACCAGGTCGAGGCGATGACGCTGGCCGACAAGATCGTGGTGCTGAGCGCCGGCCGGATCGAGCAGGTCGGGTCGCCGCTCGAGCTGTACCACCACCCGGACAACTTGTTCGTCGCCGGCTTCATCGGCAGCCCGAAGATGAACTTCATCGAGACCGGGGTCACCGCGGCCAACGGCGCCACCGCGACGGTGAGCCTGCCGGGCGGCGGCGCGGTCACCGTGCCGGTGCAGCCGGGCCGGGCCAAGGTGGGCGACAAGGTCACGCTCGGCGTGCGGCCGGAGCACATGAACGAGCACGGCACCGGCGCCGCCACCATCCCCGGCCAGGTGCTGGTGGTCGAGCGGCTGGGCGGCGAGACCTATCTCTACGTCAAGACCGAGGTCGGCATGCTGACGGTGCAGGCCGGCGGCGACAGCCGGGTCAAGACCAACGACCAGATCCAGATCGGCTTCTCGGCCGACACCTGCCACCTGTTCGATGCCCAGGGCCAGGCCCTGCAGCGGGCGGAGCGGCACCCGATGGCCGATATCGGCCGCGAACCGGCGATGGCCCACTGACGTGCTGACGGCCAGGGTCCTCAAGATCCTGGCCACAGCCGGCGTTGCGCTGTTCTTCACGCTGGTCGCCTTCGGCAACCTGACCGATTACGGCTCCAACTTCGCCTTCGTCCGCCATGTGCTGGCGATGGACACGACCTTCCGATCGCCCGCCCTGATGTGGCGGGCGATTGACGTTCCATGGGCCGCGCATCTGGCCTATGCCCTGATCATCGCCTGGCAGGTCGCCACGGCGATCATGTGCTGGATCGGCGCACTGCGCATGGCGATGCGCTGGGACGCGCCCGCCGCGGTCTTCGCCCGGGCCAAGTCGCCGGCGCTGGCCGGGGTCGGCATGGCCTTCCTGCTCTACGCCTTCGGCTTCGTCGCCATCGGCGGCGAATGGTTCGCCATGTGGCAGTCCAAGGAATGGAACGGCCAGGCGCCCGCCCATCTGTTCCTGACCATCGCCGGCATCGTCCTCCTGTTCCTGAACCAGCGGGACGAGGAACTGCCCTACGATCTGACGGACTGAATTGTGAGAGTCAGCCTCTCGTTCCATGTAAGACAAAGGCGCTTCTAGTCCGTCATGCGAGAATGGAATATTTCTTGCGCCATGCATTCGCATGTAGCATCTTGTGCCAAACCAAAATTGGTTTTCAGTCAATAAAATTGCACCGCCTCGCATAACTGTCATTCAGATTCTTCACAACATATCAGACACATTCCGGCTGTATCATGCTCCGCCGAAATGACATTTGACTTACACCCCGGAGATAAACATCGCCTGCGAACTACCTTACTATTTTTATTGCAAACAAAGCAGTACAAATATTCTGAATTCGGTTCTTTTGTTTTCAATTGAGCGAATGCCGGGACCTGATCTCTCTGATACTTTCTATCAACCTCATCAAGACAAATTGGGCAGATATAAGAACGAACCCTTCTATCGAATGCAAAATATTTCTTTACATCTTTAGGCGCAAGCGCACCGATTGCCATATCGATATCCTCTAGAGCACTCCCGTAGCTAAAATCCCTTCCATAAATCAGAGATGAATATTTATCTTTCTTGTAATGATCTAAAACCCTATTTGCCCACATTTTATCGGAAAACAATTCATTATTTATCTTAAGTATATGCAATAATATCTCTTTTGGTTCTATTAATTTGTTTCCTGGTGCGGAATGCATTATTTTATTTCTCTGCCTTCTGATCTCATCTGAAAACCGGTTAAAGTCACCATTTAGAGGAGAATCACAAACCACATTGTGCAATCTAAATAGATCTGTCGCGTCTACAGTTCTAAAATCCGAAAATAGGATATCATTTCCAGGTTTTATTTTCAAGCTCTCTCTATTATCGCGTACGATCAACAAATATGGGCTTACAGAGGCGATTCTTCCCTTGATCGATAACTCGATCGATTGCTGAACCAACGTCAAGCAATTACCCAAGGACGGCTGCATACGGCGCATTTGTGAATTGCGCTCCTCATGGAGTTCGTCGAGAAATTGCCCTCCATCATCGGGAAAACTGTCTATTTCTTGATTAATTGCACTTAAGCGATTAATTGGCCCTAGTACAATCTGCCAAGCTAAAAGCAGAAGATTCAAACTAGCATCCGCAAAATCTTCAGCAGTAGGAATTTCAATAATCATTATCACCCCTCATAATATACGAATATTTTTTTGATTTCATATATCGCTACCACCCATCACCTCCATCTGACCCAACGCCAATTTCGGACGATTCCGGGATAGATATGAAAATTACGGAATTTCTGCACGCCCCAACTTCGGCTCGCCAGATCAGAGCATCCTACCCACGATCTTATAGACAAGATATCATCGTCCGCCTTTTGTCAGATCATTAACACATATCGGTGCTTCTCTTTATGGTCGCAGGATCAAGCACCTTCCTCACAATCAGATAAGCTAGCTCGCAGTGGTCGCTGACCGCTAGCGGAGAGAACGGCTGCGCGATACGGCGGCAACGTTCTCTCCCCGGTATAGAGTTTCGCTTGTTGCCCCTTTGACCGTTCGCCGTGATCGGGTACAGGTTCTTGACGCGTTCGCAGCATCGATGCGGTCCATGAGTCTGTTCCTTTCCCGACACGGCGTGACATCGCCCTCCCCGGCGCGGCATGAGCGATGACCATCCCTTGCCCGCGGCGGGGCCGGAGCCGGTCGCGCTGAAGCTGGCGGACGAGCACATCGGCGATGTGGTCGATCCGTCGATCAGCCTGAACGCGCTGCGCCTGGAGGACCTGCCGATCATCGCCCGCTGGCTGGACCGGCCGCATGTGATGCGCTGGTGGGGCGACCCGGAGGAGGAGCTGTCGCAGATCGCCGCCCATCTGGTCGAGCCGAACATCGCGCCGTTCCTGGCGTGCGAGGGCAGTCGGCCGATCGGGTACATGCATGTCTATCATGCCAATCCCGACGCCTTCTGGGCCGCGCATGAGCTGCCGCAGCAGACCTTCGGCATCGACCTGTTCCTGGGCGAGACCGATGTCATCGGCCGCGGCATGGGCACCCGGTTGATCAAGCTCATTCTGCGCCGCCTGCTGGCGTTGCCGGAGACGGCGCGGATCCAGGTCGACCCGGCCCCGGCCAACGCCGCCGCAATCCGCGCCTATGAGAAGGCCGGGTTCCAGCGCCGCGGCCCGATCGACACGCCGGACGGCGCCGCCCTGTACATGACCATCGACCGCGAGGGCTGAACCGGCATGCCGGATCTGGGCGACGTCGTCGGCGGCATCGCCGACGCCATGGCGCGGGAGCGGCATCGCGGCGACGTCGCGACCTATATCCCGGAGCTGGCGAAGGTCGATCCCGGCCAGTTCGGCATCGCCGTGGCCACCCTAGACGACGGCGTCCATGTCGCCGGCGACGCCGAGGTGCCGTTCTCGATCCAGAGCGTCAGCAAGGTCTTCACCCTGACCCTGGCGCTGGGCGCCGTCGGCGACGCACTGTGGCGCCGGGTCGGGCGCGAGCCGTCAGGGAACGCCTTCAACTCGATCGTCCAGCTCGAGCACGAGCAGGGCGTGCCGCGCAACCCGTTCATCAATGCCGGTGCGCTGGTGGTGACCGACGTCGTCCTGGCCGGGCATCAGCCGCGCGAGGCGATCGGGTCGATCCTGCGCTTCATCCGCTGGCTGGCCGATGACGAGGGCATCGTCATCGACGAGAAGGTGGCGCGGTCCGAGGCTGGCACCGCCTACCGCAACCAGGCGCTGGCCGCCTACATGAAGTCCTTCGGCAACCTGGCTCACCCGGTGGAGCTGACGCTGGGCGTCTATGTCCACCAATGCGCCATCGCCATGACCTGCCGGCAGCTGGCCACCGCGGGGCGCTTCCTGGCCGATGGTGGCGGGCGGCTGTCGACCGGGCACCGCGTGGTGTCGCCCGAGCGGGCGCGGCGGATCAACGCCCTGATGCTGACCTGCGGCCATTACGACGGCTCCGGCGACTTCGCCTTCCGCGTCGGCCTGCCGGGCAAGAGCGGCGTCGGCGGGGGCATCCTGGCGATCGTGCCGGGCCGCGCCTCGGTCGCCGTCTGGTCGCCCGGGCTGAACCAGCACGGCAACTCCCTGCTCGGCACCCTGGCGCTGGAGCGGCTCGCGAAAGCCATGGGCTGGTCCGTGTTCGGGCCGTGAGGCGCCATGGCCCGGCGCCTTCCCTCCCTGCCCGCCTTGCGCGCCTTCGAGGCCGCCGGCCGGCACTTAAGCTTCCGCCGCGCCGCCGCGGAGCTGCTGGTGACGCCGAGCGCGATCAGCCACCAGGTGCAGCGGCTGGAGCAGGAGCTCGGCACCGCCCTGTTCATCCGCAGGACCCGCGCCATCGCCCTGACCCCGGCCGGCGAGCGCTATCTCGACGGGGTGCGCCGCGCCTTCGACCTGCTGGCGGAGGAGACGCGCGTGGCGCGGGCGCCGGAGCGGGCGGTGCTGCGGGTCAGCCTGCTCGCCTCCTTCGCCACCCATTGGCTGGTGCCGCGCCTCGGCCGCTTCGCCGCCACCCATCCGGAGATCGAGCTGCGGCTGGAGCCGTCCAACGCCCTGGTCGATGTGAAGAATGGCGAGGCGGACCTGGCGATCCGCTACGGCACCGGCGGCTGGCCGGAGGTCGAGGCGACGCTGCTGCTGGCCGACCGCATCGCCCCGGTGGTCAGCCCGGCGCTGCTGCAGCACGGTTCGCCGATCGAGAAACCAGCCGACCTGCTGCGGCATACCCTGCTGCTGTCCTATGCACGCGAGCCGATCGAATGGCCGGCCTGGTCGGCGGCGCATGGCTTCGACCTGGCCCGCGCCCGCACCCTGATGCTGCACGACTACAACATCGTGCTGGAGGCGGCTTTGGCCGGCCAGGGCGTGGCCATGGGCCGGCACGCGCTGATCGGCGAGAAGCTGCGCGGCGGCGCGCTGGTCGAGCCGCTGGGCGGCCCGCCCTTCGCCCCGCCCGGCCTCGGCTATTGGCTGGTGACCCGGCCCGGCCCCCTGCCCCCGCCCGTCGACCGCCTTCCTCGACTGGATTCGCGGCGAGGCGGCAGGGGGCCGCGTAAACGAATGGCGCCTATGCCGCGGGCGGCGCTGGCACGCCTCGCTGCGCTGGGGCATCGTGCCCGCCGCCCCGTACCATGATGGATGATCCGATGCTGATGCAGCGAAGCTACGCCGCCTTCCTGTTCGACATGGACGGCACGCTGATCGACAGCATCGCCTCGGCCGTCCGCGTCTGGACCCGCTGGGCCGAGCGGCACGGGCTCGACGCCGCCGCGGTGGTCGAGACCATGCATGGCGTGCGCGCGGTCGAGACCATCCGCCGCTGGGGCATCCCGGAGGCGGAGGTGGCGCGCGAGGCCGCGGAGCTGACCCAGGCCGAGATCGACGATGTCGACGGCGTGGTCGCCATCGCCGGGGTGCAGCGGTTCCTGCAGGCCCTGCCGCCGGACCGCTGGGCTATCGTCACCTCGGCGCCGCGCGATCTCGCGGCCAAGCGCCTCGCCGCCGCCGGCCTGATCCCGCCCGCCGTGCTGGTCACCGCCGAGGATGTCGTCCGCGGCAAGCCGGCGCCGGACGGCTTCCTGGCCGCGGCCAGGCGGCTGGGCGCCGACCCCGAGGACTGCCTGGTGTGGGAGGATGCGCCGGCCGGCATCGCCGCGGCCGAGGCGTCCGGCGCGACCGTCATGGTCGTCGGCGCCACCCATCACCGCCCGATGGCGACGCGCCACCCGGTGATCGCCGACTACGAAGACCTGACGGTCACGGTCAACGGCTCCGGCCGGTTGGTGCTCGGCCTGCAGGTGACCTAGAGTCACTCATAGCGCGAAAACTTCGCGTTCGTCGGCCGGGCCGGCGGCGGCTAGCATCCGGGCTTCCGACACCGAGGATCCCGACCATGCCGAAGACCATCGCCGAAGCCGTCGCCGCCCTGGGGCATGAGCTGCCCGCCGCCCCAGCCCCGGCCGCCAACTACGTGCCCTATGTCCAGGCCGGCACCCTGCTGTTCATCTCCGGCCAGATCTCGCAGGACCGCAACGGCCCGGCCTGGCTCGGCCATCTCGGCGACACCGTCTCGCTGGAGGACGGGCAGAAGGCGGCGCAGGCCTGCGCCTTGGCCATCCTGGCCCAGGTGGCGGCCGCGACCGGCGGCGAGCTCGCCCGCATCCGCCGCGTGGTCAAGCTCGGCGTCTTCGTCGCCTCGGCCCCCGGCTTCACCCAGCAGCCGCAGGTCGGCAACGGCGCCTCGGACCTGATCGCCGCGGTGTTCGGCGACAAGGGCAAGCACGCCCGCGCCGCCGTCGGCGTCGCCGCCCTGCCGCGCGGCGTCTCGGTCGAGGTCGAGGCGATCGTCGAGCTCGAGGGCTGACCATGGACCTGGCACGGCTGCGGGCGGAGACGCCCGGCATCGACCGGGTGCTGCATTTCAACCATGCCGGCAGCTCGCTGCCGCCGCAGCCGGTGCTGGACACGGTGCTGGCCCATCTGCAGCGCGAGGCGGTGTCCGGCCCGATCGAGGCCGGGCAGGCCGCCGCGCCGGCGCTGGAGGAGGCCCGCGCCGACGCCGCGGCCTTGATCGGCGCCACGCCGGCCGAGATCGCCTTCACCGGCAGCGCCACCCAGGGCTGGGGGCTGGCCTTCGCCGGCCTTGTTTCATCAGGTCAGGCGCTGAAGGCCGGCGACCGCATCCTGGTCGCCCGGCAGGAATGGGGCGGCAACCTGACCACCATGCAGCGCGCCGCCGCCCGCACCGGCGCGGTGATCGAGGCGATCCCCTGCGACGACACCGGCCGCGCCTCGCCCGAGGCGCTGGCCGCGATGATCGACGACCGGGTGAGGCTGGTGTCGCTGACCTGGATCGGCGCCAATGGCGGGCTGATCAATCCGGCGGCGGAGATCGGCCGGGTCGCCCGCGCCGCCGGCGTCCCCTACTACATCGATGCCTCGCAGGCGATCGGTCAGCTGCCGATCGACGTCGCCGCGCTGGGCTGCGACGTGCTGATCGCGCCCGGCCGCAAGCATCTGCGCGGGCCGCGCGGCACCGGTCTGCTCTATGTCCGGCGGGATTTCCTCGACCGGCTCGACCCGCCCTATCACGACGCCCGCACCGCAGCCTGGACACCAGAGGGCGCGCGGCTGCAGGACGGCGCCCTGCGCTTCGAGGCCGGCGACTTCCCGATGGCGCTGCGGCTCGGCCTCGGCACCGCGATCCGCTATGCCGGCGCCATCGGCATCGACGCCATCCGTGCCCGGCTTGACGGGCTGGCGCAGGGGCTGCGCGCCCGGCTGGCGGCGGTCTCCGGCGTCACCCTGCATGACCGCGGGGTCGAGCAGGCCGCGCTGGTCTCCTTCGCGGTGGAGGGGGTGGAACCCTCGGCGCTGCGCCGGCGCCTGGCGGCGGACGGGATCACCATCGCGGTCAACGGCGTGATGTACACGCCGCTCGACATGACCGCCCGCGGCCTGGGCGACATCTGCCGCGCCGCCGTCTCCTACCTACACACGGAGGCGGAGCTGGACCGGCTGGCAGAGGCGGTGGCGGCGGCCCGCTCCTAGCAAGATCCCTTCACAACTCCCGTCTCTCGCAGTCATTGCGAGGAGGCGAAGCCGACGAAGCAATCCAGGGGCCGATGCGAGCGGCCCTGGATTGCTTCGCTGCGCTCGCAATGACGGTATCTGAAAAGATCTCTCCTACCGTCCATGCCGCCGCGGCTTGGCCTTGATCTGCAGCTCGGCCTGCTTGTCGGCGGCCCGGGCAATCTCGCGGAAGGCCTGGTCGCGGCCGGGCCAGTATTGCTGCGGCCAGGACTGGGTCTTGACGCCGTACCAGGCCTCGGCCTGGCGGACGAAGGTCGGGTTCCACAGATGCGGCCGGCCCAGCGCCACCAGGTCGGCGCGGCGGGTGTGCAGGATGGTGTTGATCTGCCCCGGCTCGGTGATCGCGCCCACCGCCATGGTCGCCAGCTTCGGCACGTTGCGGATCGCCTCGGCGAACTGCACCTGGAACATTCGGCCATAGACCGGCTTCTGGTCCGGCACGGTCTGGCCGGCCGAGACGTCGATCAGGTCGCAGCCGGCGTCGCGGAAGGCCTCGGCGATGGCGAAGACGTCGTCCTCGCCGATGCCGCCCTCCGCCCAGTCGGAGGCGGAGATGCGCACCGACATCGGCCGGTCCTCGGGCCAGACTGCCCGCATCGCCCGGAACACCTCCAGCGGATAGCGCAGCCGGTTCTCCACCGCCCCGCCGTATTCGTCCGTCCGCCGGTTGGTCAGCGGCGACAGGAACGACGCCAGCAGGTAGCCATGGGCGCAGTGCAGCTCGAGATGGTCGAAGCCGGCCCGGGCGGCGCGCCCGGTGGCCTGCACGAAATCGGCCTTGATCCGATCCATCTCCGCCCGGTCGATCTCCCGCGGCACCGGGCTGATGCCCTCGATCCAGGGCACCGCTGACGCTGAGACCACCGGCCAGTTGTCCGCCGGCTCGGCGATCGGGTGGTCGGCCTTCTGCCAGCCCAGCTGGGTCGACCCCTTGCGGCCGGAATGTCCGAGCTGCATGGCGATCTTCGTGTCGCCATGGGCGTGCACGAAATCGACCACCCGCTTCCACTGCGCCTCATGCGCGTCGGTCCACAGGCCGGGGCAGCCGAGGGTGATGCGGGCGTCCGGCGACGGACAGGTCATCTCCACGAACATCAGCCCCATGCCGCCGAGGGCGTGCGAGGCGTAGTGGACGAAATGCCAGTCGGTCAGGTTGCCGTCGCGGTCGGCGGAATACTGCGCCATCGGCGACATCACCACCCGGCTCGCCAGTTCCATGCCGCGCAGCCGGAAGCGGGTGAACATCGGCGTCGGCCGGCTGGCGCGATAGTCGTCGCCGGTCTCGCGCCACAGCCGCTCGTAGAAGGCGTCGTCGGCGCGGCGCACGAAATCCGGGTCGCGGATCCTGAGATTGTCGTAGGTGATCGACTTGGCCCGGCACATCACCACCATGGCGAACTGCATCGGGTCCATGTCGAAGGACCGGTTCATGTGCTCGAACCAGGCCAGCGACACGTCGGCGTTGTGCTGGGTCACCTGGCACGGCGTGCGGCGGGCCTTGTCATAGGCGGCGAAGGCCGTCTCGACGCTGGTTTCGCCATGCGCCACCACCGCGTCCGACAGGGCGATGGCGCATTCCATCGCCAGCTTGGTGCCGGAGCCGATCGAGAAATGCGCCGAGGCCTTGGCGTCGCCCAGCAGCACGATGTTCCGGTGCCACCAGCGCTCGCAGAAGATCCGTGGGAAGCGCCGCCACATCGACCGGTTCAGCAGCAGCGGGTGGCCCTGCAGCTCCTCGGCGAAGATCGCGGCCAGCTTGGTCCGCGAGCCCTCCTCGTCGGCCTCGGTGAAGCCGTGGCCCTGCCAGCAGGCCTCGTCCATCTCGAACACCCAGGTCGACCGGCCGCCCTTTTGCTGATTGGGGCCTTCTCCGCCGGCCTCGTACTGGTAGGTGTGGGCGCAGATCACGCCGTGCTCGGTCTGGCGGAAGAAGTAGTTGAACTCGCCCATCGGCCGGGTCGAGCCCATCCAGCAGAAGCGGTTGGCCTTGACCGAGACCTCCGGCCGGAAGGCATCGCGGAAATGCTCGCGGATCGCCGAGTTGATGCCGTCGGCCGCGACGATGATGTCGGACTCCGCGAAGCGCTCGTCCAGCGCCGCCGGGTCGATCCGGTCGGAGAAGGACAGCTCGACCCCGACCTCGCGGCAGCGCTGCTGCAGGATCTGCAGCAGCGTCATCCGCGAGGTGCCGCAGAAGCCGTTGCCGGCGCAGCGGATCTCCTCGCCCTTGTAGTGGATGGCGACGTCGTCCCAATAGGCGAAGCGGTCGCGGATCCGCTCATAGGACTCCGGGTCGCGGGACAGGAACTCGTCCAGCGTGTCGTCGGAGAAGACGACGCCGAAGCCGAAGGTGTCGTCGGCGCGGTTCTGCTCCACCACCGCGACCTGCCAGTCCGGCCGCGCCTTCCTGGTCAGCAGGGCGAAGTACAGGCCGCCCGGACCGCCGCCGATGACCGTGATCCGCATCCCGTCCGTCTCCCGTCTCGGGCCGGCCATGCGATCCCCGACCCTGCTCGTGAGAGTACGGCGAATTACTTTAGGCTTAAAGCATTTTCTGCCGACGATTGCCAAGGCCGCCGGGATCGCCTTCACTTCCCGGCGGCACCATCGGGGAGGACAGCGCGATGCCCATCACCGGCCGATGCTTCTGCGGCGCCGTGCGCTTCAGCTTCGACCAGCCGCCCATCGTCGCGCGCGCCTGCTGGTGCCGGGACTGCCAGTACCTCGCCACCGGCAACGCCTCGATCGGCGTGATCTTCCGCACCGCGGGCTTCACCGTCACCGGCGCGACCGGCGAGTATCTGAGCCGGGCCGACAGCGGCGCCACGATGCGCCGCCGCTTCTGCCCGACCTGCGGCACGCCGCTGTTCAGCGAGGCGCTGGGCGAGCCCGACTACATGGTGGTGCGGGCCGGCGCCCTGGACGACCGCGAGATCGCCCGGCCGGAGAGCGTGATCTGGACCGCATCGGCCCCGAGCTGGGGGCATGTCGACCCGACCCTGCCGGCCAGCCCGGGCCAGCCGGGGCCGGTGGCGGGGTAGCGCTCCGGCGTCGCGGCGGCAGTGTGCAGATCGGGTCCAGGAAGCTCCCTTACTCGACATGCCGGGCGAGCGGAAGCGAGGCGCCGACATCTGCGGTCTGCCGCGACATGGGATCCGCGAGCAAGCATTTTATGCATCACGATTGGCACGCGCCGGAAAGGACCGCCCCTATCGGAACGGCCCTGTTCGCTCACCGGTTCAGAGATGAAAGTCGCCGGCCGTCAGGGGCGGCGATCCAGCGAAGTGAATCTGGAAATCGGCCACGCCGTCGCCATTGACGTCGGCCAGGACGTTGGTCTGGCCGCCGCCAGTCACGATCCGCAGCTCGCCGGCATTGTGGGTGAAAGCGGCCGTGCCGATGAAGGCGAACGCCTGGTTGCCGATGACGCCAGTGTCGGCATCGACCGCCGACAGGTCGATCTTGTCCCCTTCGGCTGAGGAGAAATCGGTGACCAGGTCGGCCTTAGCGCCGATGCCGCTGTCGCCCAGGGCGGAGAAAACGAAGCGGTCCGCCCCGGCGCCGCCGTAGAGCGTGTCCTGCCCGGCGCCGCCATCGATGACGTCGTTGCCGTCGCCGCCGAACACTTGGTCGCCGCCGTCGAGACCCAACAACCTGTCGTTGCCGATCCAACCCGACACAATGTTGTTGCCGGCATCTCCCGACAGGATGTCGTCGAAGCGGCTGCCGATCAGGTTCTCTATGCCGCTGTAGGTGTCACCGGCGGCGTCGCCGGTGTTGCAGGACGGATCAGCCAGACTCGCCGTCACGCCTGAGATGTAGGCGTTATCGTAATAGGCGCCGTCCCGGCCTGCACCTCCGACCAGGACATCGGCTCCGGCGCCACCCACGAGCCGGTCATCACCGTCACCGCCGTCGAGCCTGTCGGCACCGGCTTCCCCGTACAGCGCATCACTTCCAGTGCCGCCGGACAGGACATCATTGCCCCCTTCGCCCGAGAGCAGATTGTCGCCGGCATCACCGGTCAGATGGTCGGCGAAGGCGCTGCCGCGCAGCCGCTCGATGTTGGTCAGCTCATCGCCAAAGGCATCGCCGCCGCTCGCGGTCCCGGCGGAAAGGTCAATCGAGACCCCGCCGCAAGACTGGAAATAATCGGCGATATCGACGCCGCTGCCACCATCGAGATGATCGGCGCCGCGCCCGCCGTTCAAGGTGTCGTTTCCGTCTTGTCCAAACAACACGTCATTGCCTGAGCCGCCATTGAGGAGGTCGACTCCATTGCCGGCGACGATGATGTCGTTGCCGGAATTTCCATAGAGCTGATCATCGCCATTGGTGGCGCATGGGATATCGCAGAAGCCATGAGGGATCTGTGTTCCGTCATGACGGACATGGATCACGTCGCTCCGTCTGGAGCCGTATATAGTGGACACTTGAACGATACTCCGCTCATTCGAGGATGAACGAACCGCCCTGGCTGCAATGCAGGTTCTGCATTGCCACACGTGCCTTGAGACACTTGGGAATGATATTAGATAGATATTTACTGAAATGCATTTTGAATAAGTGCATTTTTTTAGATAATTAAATTTCAAATTCCCACTCGAGTTGTGGCTTTTTGTCTTCTCGACGACCCCGACTGGACGCGCCGGCAGAAGGACGCCCGATGATGCGGGGCAGTTGCCCGCGCTCCTACGCACAGCCGGCAATCACATTACGCCTGCACGCCTCGCGATGACGAAGCTCATCTGCAAGGCCATCGGCGTGATATTCGGGATGGAGACTGGAAAGCTATCTCAGCGAGATAGTGGCGCGCCCGAGAAGATTCGAACTCCTAACCTTCTGATCCGTAGTTCGAAGCCGGCCCAGCCATATCAAGCATTTCAAGCAGTTAGACGCGATAGAGGCGCGCTGCCTGCATGACAAAACCCTGACAGTGCCACATCCCTGCGAGGGACTAATGTCGACCAGTGAAGCTATCGAAGCGCGCAACTTAGCGATGGCGGCCGCCTACCTCGACGGAGGATCGGTCTCCCAGGTCGCAAAGCAGTTCCACCTGTCTTACGCCTACGTCCACGCCCTCCTCAAACGGCTCGACGTTCTCAATCACCCGGATCGGAAAGCAGCGACCCCCGCGCGGAAGGCATTCGCGGAGCGCCGGCCCTTGTCAAATTTCCACAGCACGATAGGTGCCCGATTAGGGTACTATCGCGTTCAGGTAAAGGGCCTCGAATATGCGACTCTCTCGCAACTCACCGGGATTCCTGCTATGCGGTTATCTGCGGCCGAGAACGGGATCGTCGATCTCACCATCTCTGATCTAGTCAAGCTCTCCAAGATCTTGGAGTTCAAGCTTGAAGATATAATGTTACCACTGGGCGAGAGGACCGTATGTCCAAAAGCAGCATGACAGAAAAATACTTCCGGCTCTCTTCAGCCTGGAGACGTTTCCGTGATGAACGATTCCGAGAAGGGTTGAAAAGTCTTTTGAAACTGGACCCAGCGGAGCCCCTGCGATCTCGTATCACCGCCGCGATCGAGTCATGAACTACATGTCGAAACAGACCGTATCCTACTATGGCGTCCATTGGGACCCCGAGGGGATAGCCTTCCTCGAGCAGGGGAAGGTCGGCGGGAATGCGATCGGGTGGCGAAAGCCGAGCCCGTTCCAGGTACAACTCCCGACGAAAGGTCATCACTGCAACCACCAGATCCCCCTGCAGGCGCCGATCCCGAACCTCACCCACACGGCGTTCTTCGACTCCATCCTCGACGACCCGCTCGTCCGGGTCATGCTGCCGATCCCGAAGACCGATACAGGGGTCTACTTCGTCGCCGAGACCGATCCCAACATGGTCGAACTGCTGGTAATGCTGTCGACGATGTCGAGCCCGATCTTCAACGTCGTGAGCCCGATGTGGTCGATCGACCCGAAGGTGTGGGTGAAGCGGCTCTACAACAGCAACATCCAGCCCCAGGTGCTGCACGGCGTCCGTCCGGCCGACACGGACAAGATGGTCGACCTGGCTCAGGCCGCGGCTACCTCTCCGTCGAAGTTGATCTTCTCCGGATCCGAGGACGTCGTGGTCCCGCGGGCGGCGAAGCGAATCACTACCCGCGTGATCCCGAGCAACAGGGACTTCAACGAGATCCTGGCCCTTCCCTGGGAGAGCTTGGGCGCCTATGTGCTGAGGAAGTACATGCGCAGGGAACTCGAACTATGAAGTTCATATGAAGTACGGTTGAAATGCCGCCCTCTGGGCGGCATTTTCATTTCGAGGCGACCATCCCTGAGAGGGACAAATGCAAATCGAGCGAGGGACGCTCCGCGACTATCAGGTCGCGGACCTCTGTTTTTACATGCAGGAGGAGAAGAAGGGGAACCTGTCAGACCCAGGGACGGGTAAAACCCCCTCCGTCTGCGCCTACCTTTGGTATCTCTGGTCCGAATTTGGCATCCGGTCCATGTGGCCGCAGCCGAAAAGCCTGCTCGAAAAGAACTACTGGGAGTTGTTGAAGTTCTCCGAGTTCGAGCCGGACGACATCGTCATCTTTGATGGAAACCCAAAGCAGCGCGCCGAGCTGATGGCCAAGCCGTACAAGGTCTGGCTTATGGGCTTCACCCGGTTCGCGGATGACTGGGCCAACCTCATGGCGGCCCACCCCGGGTTCGATTGCGTCGCGGTCGACGAATTCCACATGGGCTTCGGGGGGTGGAAGAGCAAGCGGACCCAGCAGCTGGTGACCGCTTGCCGGCGGATGAAGCACTTCCTGCCCATGACCGGCACCCTGGTAGACGGTCGCCTCGACAGCGTCTACCCGGCGGTCCACATCATCGAGCCGCTCTACTACGCGAGCTATGAGGCCTTCCTCTACCAGCACGAGGTGAAGGACTGGAACGGCAAGCGGATCGGCTGGACCGGGCACGAGAAGATCTCGGCCATCCTCGGCCGCCACTGCATCCGCCGGACCTTCGAGATGGTTTATGGCAAGCAGGAGGTGGTCACCCATGTCGAGCGCGTCGCGATGTCTCCGAAGCAGCGGGAGCTGTACAAGGAGATGGAGAAGAACGCGCTGATCGAGCTCGAGGACGCGTTCCTCGAAGCGGGCTTCCCGGGCACTCACGTCATCCGTCTCCGTCAGCTGATGGAGCATCCGGAGGCGATGCCCCACCCTGTCACCGGCGATCCGGTGGACCTGATGAACGGCGAGGTGAACGGCAAGGACGAGCGCCTGTTGATCCACCTGACCGACCACTGGAACAGCGGCAAGCCGCTGATCATCTTCGGCTCCCTGGTGAAGTCCCTCGAGCGCATGGCCAAGCTGGCCGAGTCCGTCGGGCTCCGGACTGGCCTGATCCATGGTGGTGTCTCCGCGGCGAAGCGCGCTGTCATCGACGAGCAGTTCCGAAACGGCGAGCTCGACGTGGTTGTATGTTCCCCTGCCACCGCTGCGGTCGGCTTCAACTGGGGCCACGTCGATCACATCATCTTCGCCTCGATCGACTACAAGGACACCAACTACGTGCAAGCTCGGGGCCGCGCTATCCGAGGCAAGCGCGAGAAGCCGCTCCGAGTGACGGTGCTCGAATACGAGAAGAGCATCGATCAACGCATCTTCCAGATTGTCGAGCAGAAGTCGAAGGACGCGAAGCTCGTCGACCCCACCCGCGAGCAACTCCAGCTCGCGAGTTAGTCGGTTGATATCTACTTCTCAGATTACTTCTGGGAAACGGAGGGAGACCGACTATATTGGCCATCGTACCTGAGTGGTACTGATGCAATGTGAACCCTGAACAAAGGATATATCTATGGATATCAATGCTTCGATCGCCGCTGCCAAGGCCGCGGCTGGTGCTGCCGGTGCTGCTGCCGCCAACGTTCCGGCTGCAGTCGTCCACAACACCGGGGTCCCGGCGATGCCCGGCCGGCGCATGGGTCTCGACGACTTCCTGAACTCCGGCGGCCCGGCGGTCGACGGTTGGATCAAGATCGGCGAGTCCGGCATCTCGTTCGGCAACAACCTGACCCGCTTCAGCGGTCTGCGGTTCCGCCTGCAGGTCGCCGAGATCCGGTACTTCCAGGTGGTGTCGTTCGGCAACCCGGCGCAGTACCTGAAGACCGCCGACGGCGTGACCTGCGTCGAGGGCGGTTCGTGGGAGCAGGCCCTGGCCCGCGCCGGCGGCAAGCGCCCGTACGAGTCGGCCGAGCTCGTCTTCGAGCTGCTCGAGGATGCGGTCGACCCGAAGAGCAAGCAGGTGATCGCCGCGTCCGGCACCCGCTGGGGCTACTCGACGCCGTACAACGCGTCGCAGAAGTTCAAGAAGCTGCTGAGCGAGATCCACGCCCTCGGCATCGACCCGCGCACCGCGGACGTCGAGCTGAAGCTGGACGGCGAGCCGAAGGCCCGGAACGGCAACCAGTGGAAGGAGATCGTCTTCGAACTGGTCGGGCCGTACGCGGTCACGATCAACTAAGACGACGGGGCGGGCTTCGGCCCGCCCCTCTTCTTTCATCCCTGCGCGGGACCAATGCCGTGTTCACGATCTACGACATGAACAACCATAGCCGGCGCAACTTCGAGCGCGGGCAGTCGGTCTCCACCATCTATCACATGATTAACCAGGATCCGAACCCGGTCATCCTGGTGTGGGATGGCCCCTTCGGCAATCAGCAGCGTCGCCGCTTGTTTCCCGGTTACAAGGGAAAGCGGAAGGGCATGATGGAGGACATGCGGGCGAGCCAGGAGCTCCTTCGGGAACTGCTGAAGCTGACCCGCCACACCACCATTCTGGTCCCCGAATTCGAAGCCGACGACGTGATCGCGGCGATCGTCCGACAGCTCGGATCCGAGCCTGTCCACATCCGCAGCAACGACATGGACTTCGCCCAGTTTCCCAACGTGAAACTGGACCGTGAGAAGATCCCCTGCGAACCCGAGTGGGTGCGCCTCTACAAGGTGACTGTCGGTGACGACAGTGACAGCATCCCAGGCATCAAGGGGTTCGGTGAGGGCAGCTGGCCCAAGCTCGACAAGCCAGGGTTCCAGGCTTTTCTCAATGGCCTCGGCAATGCTCCGGCTCTGGATGGTCTGGGGTTCTCCAAAGCTCAGCTGAGCTGGCTCGAGGAGCCTGAGAACCTCGAACTAATCCGGACCTTCTACCAGATCGTCGGCTTCCTCGACGTCCCCTCCGACCTGATCTCGAAGGGTACCACACCTGGTCGCCCCAACCCGGCGGCCGCCAACGAGATCCTCCGCCAATACCTACTCCCGTGAGGAGCAAATGCCGAAACCCGAGTTATCCGATGCCGTCTTCAAGTACGGCTACGACCTGGCCATCACCTATGGCTACGACCTGAAGGAGATTGCCGAGGGCTTTGCCTATGGCCTCGGCAAGCTGACGACCGGCGCCTTCGCCGAGCAGGGTGTCGCCCTCGATCCCGCCCTCGTCGAGCCGATCGAGAAGGCCCTCCTCCAAGGCGTCAGGGACCACGCTCTGCGACTGGGGGTGCTCCTTGACCATTAAGCCCCTCCTCGTCGACGCCCGGAACTGGGAGGCGGTCAAGCCCGAGCTCCTGGACGCGGTGTCGACATCCAGCATTCTCGGGTTCGACATCGAAACTCAGGACGAGCACGCGCATCCGGGCATCAAGGCGTATCGGAAGAACGACGACGCCAAGATGTTCGACTACCGCCGGTCGGTGGTCACGGGGTTCTCGATCTACGTCGACGGCGATGACACCGCCTACTATCTGAACCTGGCCCACGCGGACGTCGAGAACCGGATCCCGTGGCACGAGGCCAAGCAGGTACTCGACGCTCGGAAGACGAGCTGCACGACGATCTGCCACAACGCCCCGTTCGAGTTGACCATGATGGCCAACTGCCTGGGCTACGAGCTCGGCGAGAACGTGCTCTGCACCCTGCAGATGGCAGTGTCGGCCTATGGCCCGGACGAATACTCGATCGACACGTTCGATGCGACGGGACTCGATTGGATCGAGCCGCTGCTGCCGTCGGCGTCGATGCTGTTCGCCAACTACCAGGCGGGTATGGAGCTGACGTCGGAACAGGATGAGCTCCTATACAAGGTGATCGCCAAGGAAAGCCGATCGTCGTTCTCATACAACGGGTTCGTCGATTTGATCTGCTACGGCTACGGCCTCAAGAAGCTGGTGAAGAGCTTCTTCGGCTACCGGATGACGACCTTCGAGGAGGTCCTCGGCGCCAAGGATCACATGGGGCAGCTCACCGGCGAGGAGGTGGTCGCCTACGGTGCCGACGACGCCTACTGGGCAGTGCGCGTGTTCCACCAACTCCTGCTGTTCATGGCGCAGACCAACGAGGCCGTGATCGAGACGTTCCTCCAGCAGGAGAACCCCATGATCCACGTCTTCTCCGGCGTCACGCGTGGGGGGATGAAGGTCAACTTCTCGAACATCGAGAGGCGCCGATCCCAGGAGCGGGACAACTTCGCCGCCGAGCTGCGGAAGCTGAAGGCCATCGTCAACGAGCTGCTGCCGTTCCCGGAGCAGCCAAACGAAGGCCTGATGGAATACGAGGCGTGGTACCAGAAAAACTGGGCGTCCTACCGGAAGAAGCTCATCGACTGGGCGTCGAAGCCTGACGTCAGCGACAGCTACGAGCAATGCCAGCAGGTGCGCTCGGCGGTCTCGAACGCCTGGGCGAAGGAACGCGGCAAGCGGGAGAGCCAGGCGGTCAACCTCAATCACTACATGCCGATGCGGGTCATGCTTTACGACCTGCTCCAGGAACGGCCGATGGTGATGGAGGGCAAGGTCCAGTCGGACGCGGACAACCGCGGTCGCCTCCTCGCCCGCCTGGATAAGAACGGCGCATCGGACACGAAGAAGAACCTCATCCACTCGATCCGCAAGCTCGCCTCGATCGAGACGGCGATGAAGTTGTTCCTCACCCCCTATGTGCTGCTGACCGACCCGGACACCGGCTACCTGTACCCGGTGCTGAGCTCAATGCTCGCCACCCGGCGCATGGCAGCCAGGTTCCCCAACCCCATGCAGCTCACGAAGCAGGGCGACAGCACCTACGTGCGCGGATTTTTCGAGGCCGACGATGTCTGACAGCCTCACGCTCGAACGGTTCCACGAACTACTCACGTTCGATCCGGAAACCGGGATTTTTCGCTGGAAAGGTGTCAAGGCTCGAGGGCGCAGGCAGAAGCCTGGTGAAATCGCTGGTCACATTCACGACACGGGGCATCGAAGGATCACGATCGATGGCCAGTTCTACTATGCGCACCGACTGGCTTGGTTCGTCACCTACGGCGTATGGCCGACTGGTGACTTGGACCATAAAAGCAACAATCCGGACCACAATCCGACAGACAATCTGAGACCAGCCACCAGAACACTGAACAACGCCAATCAGAAAATCAGGTCCGACAACACCAGCGGTTGCAAGGGTGTTTACAAGCCGACCGGGCGCAAAAAGTGGACCGCTCGGGCTGGAAGAAAATACCTCGGAACTTTTGATTTGAAAGAAGAGGCTGCCGCCGCTTACGACGCTGAGGCTCGCCGGCTCTACGGTCCGTACGCCCGAACGAATGAGGATCTCAGATGAGCGACTATCTAATATGCTCGTTGGACTGGAGCCAGATCGAGCTCGTCATCATCGGAGACCAGTCCGGCGACCCGGAGTTCGCAAAGGCGTACGGGCAGCTGCCGTACAACGACCTGCACCTCGGCGCTGCGGCCGACATCCTCTCGGCGATCTACGACACCACGGTCACCGAGGAGATGTTCAAGAGCCTGAAGACCATGCCGGACGACGTGAAGGAGCCGTTCGGGTTCCCCCTCGTCGACGCGACCGGCAAGGAGCTGACCCCGAAGGAGGCCTTCAAATACAACCGCGGCACCGCCGGCGGCAAAGGAGCCAATTTCGGGTATTGGTACTCGGGCTCCCTGGCCTCGGTCGCCCTCGCCCGTGGCGTGGGCAGCGACCTGATGTGGAAGATGACCGATGCCTATCGGGCCCGGTTCTCCATCGCCGAGGAGTGGCGCCTCAACCTGATCGACGAGGCAACCCGCACCGGGTTCGTCACCCTCCCCGACAAACATCGACGGGTGAAGTACGAGGCTACCATGGAGTGGCAGACGAAATTCATCGCCAAGTTCCAGGCTCTTGGTGATCCTGGGATTGTGGCGTTCGCCCGCCTGATCGCCAACAAGGTGTCGAAGCGGGCCGGTCGCCAGGTGGTCAACGCGGCGGTGCAAGGGACCTGCGCCACCATCGCCAAACGGTCGATCATCAAGATCATCCGGAACAACCCCGGCCTTCGGTTCCGCTTCCTGACCCCGATCCATGACGAGCTGGTCTTCTCGGTCCACAAGGACGACGTGGTCGCATTCATCGCCTACGCCAAGTCAATCATGAACGACCATCCGGACATCATCCGGGACCTGAAGATGAACTGCACCGCGGCGGTCGGGAGGACATTTGAGCCCTTCCACAAGGAACGGGTGCCATTCGGTCAGATCGAGCTCGACGAGCTGCCGAAGCTCGACTTCATCCCGCCTGAGTTGGTGGACAAGGCCGCGAACGAGAACGTCATCCAGGAAGTGGTGAACTACTTGTGCGCCGCTTGATATAAACTTCAGCCTTTCCGTTTCAGTCGTCGTCCCTGCACCATTAAATTGCAGGGATGACGAAGAATACCGGGAAACCCAGCCAAGATTTGTTCGAGGATCACTTCACCCTCATGGGTAAAGCGGCCCACGTTCATCGCATCACCGACACCGCCGAGGTTCGCGGCCTGAACAAGACCGGCTTCACGAAGGAACAGCCGTCCGACTTCATCGTGACGGAGAACGGCGTGATGTACTACGCCGAGGTGAAGTCCAGCAGCAACCCGACGTCCTTCCCCCTGTCGCAAATCGAGCGCGGCCAGCGCTCGGCCATGATCAAGCAGACAGCGGCCGGAGGGTTGTACTTCCTGTTCATCCACTGCTTAACCAAGAACATTTGGTTCAAGGTGCCAGCAGGTGTCGTGCTCAATGCTCCGAAGGCCTCACTGCCCTGGAGCTCTCTGAACGAATACCAATGGAGTATAGCTTGCAAGACATAATGGTCGACATCGAGACCACGAGCACTGAGCCGGATCGAGGGGCGATCATCCAGATCGCCGCGTGGAAGTTCGATCTCCAGACCTTCCAGGTCGATCCCCTGTTCTTCGATCAGTGCCTCTGGATGCCAGCCTGGCGCTACTGGAACAAGGACACCGAGGCCTTCTGGAAGAAACAAAAGCCGGAAACGCTGCAGGACATCTTCGCCCGGATGGAAGATCCTCGCATCGTGATGCAAAGGTTCGTCGACTGGGTCGGACAGTCGAACAGCTTCCGGTTCTGGAGCAAGCCGACACACTTCGACTACACCTTCCTGTCGTCCTACTTCAAGGACTTCGACCTCCCGCAGATGTTCCACTACCGGGAGGCGACCGACATGAATTCGTTCATTCGCGCTCGATACTACCCGGGTCCCGTTCCTCAGATCGATATCCCTTTCGACGGGCCGGTCCACAACGCCCTGTGGGACAGCCTCCATCAAATCCAGACCCTCTTCGCCCACTATTCCGGGACACTCAAGAATGATGACACCGCAGGAACTGGCCAAGAAGCTGCGTGAGAACCTCGATCGGTTCTACATCGACAACACAGTCAGCAGCGTTTTCTGGCTCGTCGACTCCGCCCACGCCGACGAGAGCGTCGGCTATCCCGGCGATCTCGTCAGCGAGCACGACAGCTGGGAAGGCGCGCGAGATGCGCTCGACCTGGCGATCGCCGAGGAGATCCTGAAGTGACGAACTTCAAGTTGCTCGGCGATCCCCACCTCGGCAAGGACTTCCGCCTGGGCGTCCCCTCTCACCGCCGCGGTGAGAGGGAGGCGTCGCAGTGGGCGGCCTTCGAGGCCAGCCTGAACGACGTCGCCGGCGTCGCCTACCACATCAACATGGGCGACCTGTTCGACAGCTTTCAGGTGTCGAACGAAGTCGTGCTGCGAGCCGCCCAGGCTTACCTGACGGCGACCAGGAACAATCCAGAGGTGATCTACTTCATCATCCTCGGGAATCACGACGCGCGACGGGAGGCCGGGTTCGTTTCCTCCTTCGACCTGTTCTCGGCCATCCTCGCCGGCGAGGAGAACATTGTGATCGTCAGGGACAGGCCGTGGATCCAGTACATCGACGGTGGCGATTTGCTGCTCTGTCCATGGGACCCGTTCAAATCGGCGACCGAGATGCTCGCCAGCGTTGACGCCTCCCAGATCACCCATGCCTTTGGCCACTGGGATCTGGAGACCTTCGGCGGCGAGGCACCGCACAACCTGCTGCCCTACGCCTGGTTCGCGGATCGGCCGCACATCGAAATCTACACCGGCCATATCCACAAGCGGGAGGTGCGCGAGATCAACGGCATCACCGTGAACGTGGTCGGCTCGATGCAGCCCTACGCCCATGGTGAGGGCGATCTCTATGTCACCCTCACGCTGGCCGAGCTCGAGGCGAACCGGGACGCCGTCAAGGACAGGGTCGTGCGCCTGGTGCTGCAGCCCGGCGAGGTGCTGGAGGAGCCGGTGGACTGCCTGCAGTTCTCGGTCCAGCGCGTGCGGCCCGACCAGGGCGAGGAGGTCGATCAGGTGGAGCTCGGGGAGTTCGATCTGAAGGGGATCTTCGACGAGTGCTTCAAGGGCAACCCCCTCGCCGAGACGGTTTGGGCTGAGTACGAGAAGAGGAAGAACGCAGCATGATCAAGAGCCTAGCCTTCGAAGTCCAATTCGCGAGCACTGGCCGGGCCCTGAAAGGGGCCCATACTTTTGCCGAGGGCTTCACCTCCATCTCCGGCCAGAACGAGGCTGGGAAGTCTCTCCGGCTGGAGTTCATCCGCTTCGGCCTGTTCGGCGTCGATGCCCTGCGCGACGGCCGGTCCAGCTACACGAAGCTCAGCATCGAGCTGGAGTTCGTGATCCAGGACGTCGACTACAAGGTTCTGCGAACGCTGGCCAATGCCACACTCCTGAAGGGGTCCGAGGTCGTCGCGAAATCGACCAGCGTGGTTAACGCCGCGATCCGGAAGCTGTTCGGCTACGACCTGGCCGTCTTCGACGCGGCGCACTGCGTCAAGCAGGGCGAGGTCGAGGCGCTGGGCAACATGGGGCCGACGGCGCGCCGGAAGATGGTCGACACCACGATCGGCCTCAACATCTTTGACGACCTGATCAAATGGACCGCCGACACCGGCAACGCCCTGAACCGTGAGGCCGAGGCGATGGCCTCAAGCGTCCCCCAGCCAGTGGAGCCGGTGAAGCCGACGGGCTACCGTCCGGCGGCCGAGCTCGAGGCCGAGATCGCCACCCTCGCCCAGCAGCAGGAGAAGCGCCGGAACGCCGAGGCGGTGATCGCGGCGAACGCCAACCTGGTCGAGCCGGTGATGCCGACCACGACCGTGGTGGAGACCGCAGCCCAGTTGAAGAAGCTCCAGGACCAGCGCCAGGCCAACATCGCCCTCAAGACCAAGATCGAGACCCAGCTCTCGATGCTCAAGCCGCTGGTGAAGACGGCGGCCGAGCTGGAGGTGCTCGACATCGAGCTCGCGGCCTGGCTGGGTTGGCAACAGCACAAGGCCTGGCTCGAGGCCAACCCGAAGCCGCGGCATGACCGGGCTCTGCTGGAAAAATGGCTGGCGGACCACAAAACCGCCGAGGAGCACCGGCATCTCCTACGCCAGATCGAGGATCTGGAGGGGCGCGGCCACCACGAGTGTCCATCCTGCCATCACACCTGGGCGATCGCCTCAGACGCCATCGTCGAGCTGCAGGATAAGGTCGACGCCCTTCCGCCCTACTCGACCCCTCCCCTCTCCGTCTCGGAGATCCAGGTCGAACTGCAGCGCGTCGCTGTGTGGGACAAGGGCTGCGCCTTCGCCGAGTTCAGCGAGGTGCCGGAGCCGGAGTGGCTCGACCAGATCAACGACTGGAAGCTGGGTCTCAAGGACGAGGAGTTCCGAAAGACCCTGCCGACGATCCCGGTCATTGGCCCGGATCTCTCGGCGGCCTACCAGGAGCGCCTGCGCTATGAGCAGGATCTGGTTCGGTTCGAGCGCGATACGGCCACCTATGGCGTCGCCAAGGCCCGTGTCGGGGAAGCTCAGGCTGTTGTCGCCTCCACCCCCGTCGTCGATCTCGAACCGCTCCGGCAGCTGCTGACCGAGATCCGCGTCTACGACGCCGCCCTCGCCCCCTACACCCAGCTGAAGACCCGGTTCGACGAGGTGATGGTGGCGATCGCCGCGAAGGAGACCGATGCGGCCAACTACCTTGCCGCCCGGGACGCCATCCGGGAGATGAAAATCAAGGTGAAGCAGCACTTGGTACCCAGCCTGAACGCGGTCGCCAGCAAGCTGCTGACCGAGATGACGAACGGGGCGCGGACCACGGTCGAGGTTGATGAGGAGTTCGAGATCACGATCGACGGTCAGCCGCTGCACACCCTGAGCGGCTCCGGCAAGGCGGTCGCCAACCTGGCGATCAGAATCGGTCTCGGCCAGGTCCTCACGGCCCGGATCTTCCCGGTGCTGATGGGCGACGAGATCGATGCCAGTATGGATGCTGATCGGGCGACGTCGACGATGGCCTGCATCCGTCGGCTCGGCACGTACCTGAAGGAAATGCTGCTGGTCTCCCACAAGCAAATCGAGGCGGACAACTACATTACGGTTTAAGTTCGAAGTTAATATCTACTCAACTTTGATCTGGGGCCAACAAGCCGTATCTCTTACCCAGCACCCAATCCCGCGAGGATCTAATGCATTTATCGGAGCCTATGGAGGAGATGCTCCTCCAAGATCTTTCTCGTGGCAAGGACCCCCTCAGGGTCAGCAAGCTCTATGGCGTTCCTCTCCGCCTCGTTCGTGAGCTAGCCGCCAAGGTCGAGAACAAGCCAGTCGTCAACGACCGCCCGGACCTCGCCCAGTACGCGATCGCCTCCAAGCACGTCGACGCCCTGTGGCCGGTCAACGACGTGATCCAGGCCGCGAAGGACGAGTACGACGCCGGCCTGGTCGAGATCGTGACTGGCCGCTCGGGCAGCACCCTCACCCTCTATCGGATCCCGCGGAAGCATCAGGACAAGAAGCGGATTCCCTACTTCTCGCGGTCGGAGGAGTGAGCGATGGACTTCGACACTCTCGATGAGGCTGAGGCCCAGGCGGCTCGCTTTCTCGAAAAGACGGATCAGCTCCGCGAAGAGCTGCGCCGCAACCACGGCAACACATGGCCGATCACCGGTACCAAGGAAACTGGCGCTGTCCGTCGGGCCAGCATGGACCTGACCCGTGCCCTCGCCGATCTCCGCAGGAGGCCGTCATGATGGAACGGCTTTTCCGACAGGAAGTTGTCGGTCGCTGGGCCAAGAAGTGCTTCGGCGAGAACACCCTCGCAGTGAAGGAGCGCTCGAAGCGTCTCCTCGAGGAGGCCCTGGAGCTGGCCCAGGCCGGTGGGGTTCCTCTGGAGGAGGTTCTCCACCTCTCCGCCTACACCTATGGACGCCCGGTCGGACAGCTGAGCCAGGAGATCGGCGGCGTAGCAGTGTGCCTGCTCGCGCTCGGCTATTCGGCCAACATCGACGTCGACCAGGTCGAGCAGGATGAGATCCTGCGCGTGGTCTCGAAACCGGACCAGCACTGGGTCGAGCGGCACAACGCGAAGGCGGCGAAGGGCGTCGCGGAGGTGGTTCAGTGACCACCATCTCCGCCAAGGTCCTCGCCCACAGCGTGGCCGAGGGCTGCCCGCCCATCATCACGATGCAGCTGCGCTACCCGCGGGTGATCCACGCCGAGTTCATGACGCATCGGGTGTTCTCTCGGAACGCGTCGTCGAGCCGGGCCGTCCCCGTCCAGCGCCTGATCGAGGACGTCGAGCGGGATCCATACGTCCCGCTGCATTGGGGCAAGAACCAGCCCGGGATGCAGGCTCGGGAGGAGCACAACGAACCGGTCATGCTCTGGGCCCATGATGCGGAAGAACATCCGGATCCCTTCACCCGAGAGCAGGCGTGGCGAGAGGCCTGCCATGACATGGTGGAAATAGCACGCGCCTTCGCGAAGGCCGGCTACCACAAGCAGATCGTGAACCGGCTGCTCGAGCCCTTCTCGCACATCAACGTGGTTTGCACCGCAACCGATTGGAACAACTTCTACGCGCTGCGGCGACACGAGGACGCCGAGCCCCACATCAAGATGCTCGCCGATGCCATGTGGGAGGCCCAGCAGGCGAGCAAGCCGGTCGAACTGACCGAGGGCCAGTGGCACCTTCCCTACGTTACCGAACACGACTGGATCGAGATCAACGGTGGCGGCGTGGTCACGCTGGACCAGAAGATCGCCCTCCGGTTCATCTCGGCAGCTCGCTGCGCCCGGGTCTCGTACCTGACCCATGACGGTCGGCAGACCACCCTCGAGGAGGACCTGGCGCTCGCGCAGCGGCTCCTCGACTCCGGGCACATGTCGCCTTTCGAGCACCAGGCGATCCCCGATATGTTCTCTTTTCGTTCTTGCCAAAATTCCCCGAAATGGGGAAACTTCCGGCAATGGGTTCAGCACCGGCATATCCTGTGAGGATTTTCATGGAAGTCCCCTCGACCACCTTGGGCAACGCGATTGACGACGTTTCCCGCCTGTTAGCGGCCCTCAACCAAGCTATCGAGACGGCCGAAAATCTCGGCGTAGACATCTCCTTCGAGGAAGGCCGCAACCCCGAAACGGGGAACACCCGGCTCCAACTGAGCACGTCCATCATCCTGTGAGGATCAAATGAGCGCCATCTTAGTCACCAACTCCGGGAGGAGGCTCGACTTGCTCGACCCCCATCCGGACCAGATCGACATCAACGACATCGCCCTCGGTCTGTCCCGCGAAGGTCGGTTCTCCAACCAAGGGCGGTACTTCATCTCCGTCGCCCAGCACAGCGCTGACGGGGCGGTCGAGTTGCTGGAGCGCGGCGAGACCGAGAAGGCCAAGGCCTTCATCCTGCACGACGCCACCGAGGGCTACATCAAGGACATCATCCGTCCCTTGAAGAAAGAACTCGGCGCCCCCTACGAGGAGATCGAGGACCGGCTTTCCCGGGTGATCTTCGCCAAGTTTGGTGTCGATCATTCCCTGCTGGCTCAGATCAAGGACGTCGACGATGAGTGCGGCGCCAATGAGGCCGCCGCCCTGTTCGACGATCACCCGGCAGCTGCCCGCTCCAACAAGGTGATGCTGTCGTGGGATTTCCTCACACCCGAGGAAGCCCACGAGTACTACCTCGACGTGTTCGCCGAGGTGTTCGCATGAGCCGCATCATCGCCTTCACCGGGAAGATGGGCAGCGGCAAGAACACCGCTGCCAACCTCGTCGCCGAAATGAACCCGGAGCGGCAGCTCGCAGAATACAACTTCGCGGACCCGATCCGTCACATCTGCGCCCTCGTTTTCGGCCTGACCTGGGAAGAGATGACGGACCCGGTCCTCAAAGAGACGAAGCTCGACCGGTGGCCCTTCGAGGCCCCCAGAACCCTTCTCCGGGACGTCGGCATGTTCTTCCGGGACCGCTGGCCGGGCACCTGGGTCAACAAGTTCGAACGGTCCACCCAGGAGTTCTTCGCCACCTACCCCAACGGGTTGGTCCTGAACACCGATCTCCGGTTCATCGACGAGGGAATCAAGATCGAGGAGCTCGATGGCGAGAAGGTCCGCGTCGTCCGCCCCGGCCGGGAGGGTGACAGCCACCCGTCCGAGACCGAGATGGACCAGATCCGCGTCCACGTCACGATCCACAACGACGGCACGATCGACGATCTCCGCGCCAAGCTGCAGGTGGCCCTATGAGAACCGACTTCATTGACCTCGCGCTCCGCACCAAGGCGGACACCTTCTTCCCTGCCCCTGCTGTCATCCAGGACATGGCGGTCCTGCTCGTGACTATCGCGATCGCAGCCGAGGAGCTGGATCGCTGCAAGAAGTCGCTCTTCTACGGCAAGCCCTACGAAACAGCCGACTTTGGGGACCTTGTGGTGTTTCTGAAAGATCACGTCCTCACCGATGGTGGTGTGATCCCCACCGAATATGAAGGCGACGTCGACCTGCTGCATGGGGTCGTCGGTCTGGCCACCGAACTCGGCGAACTGATCACCCCGCTGGTGAACGAGTGGATGAAGGATGAGGAGATCGACAGGGTCAACCTGGTCGAGGAGATCGGCGATCTTCTCTGGTACCAGGCCCTCGTTCTCAAGGTGCTCGGGAGCGATTTCGCGACCGCCTCGGACAAGGTGGTCAACAAGCTTCGGATCCGATACCCCGAGAAATTCACCGAAGATCAAGCACTCAACAGGAATCTCGAAGAGGAGAGAGCAGTCCTGGAAGCCTGATCGACAAGGGGAGTAGAAATACTCCCCTTTCTTTTTCAAATCCCGTGGGGATCGAATGCCTTCTGTTCGCTCAAACGTCGTCATGCGACGGACGTACAACCGTCCCAAAAATGAAGAAGGTACTGCCTTCGAGAGCCTGATCGAAACTGTGATCCGTGTCGGCCGCCACCAGGAGTGGTTATGGGAACGCGCCCAGGGGCGGCCTCTCTCGACGGACCAGTACAAGGAGCTCTCCGACCTGATGAACCTGATGATGGAGCTCAAGGCTCTCCCGTCGGGCCGCACCCTCTGGCTGGGCGGCACGGATGTCGCCAAGACCCGAGAGGCCTCCCAGTTCAACTGCGCCTTCGCGCGCGTCGAGACCGTCCAGGACGTCAAGGACGCCTTCTGGCTCCTGCTGCAGGGCTGCGGCTACGGCTTCGAGCCGATCACCGGCAACATCAACGGCTTCGCCCGGCGCCATCGCGTGACGATCGTTCCGTCGGCCGTGACCCGAGAGATGTGGGACGCCGGCCATCGGGGCGGCGAGCACACTCTGGAGCAGATCCACGACGACACCTGGCACATCATCGTCGGGGACAGCGCCGAGGGTTGGGTGAACGCGGTAGGGCTGCTGCTGACGGGCAAACACAACGTCGGCCGCCTGGTGCTGGACTTCTCGCAGATCCGCCCGGCCGGCATCCGTCTGCGCGGCTACGGCTGGATCTCGAGCGGCTACGGTCCGTTCTCGGAGGCGCTCGAGAAGATCGCCGAGATCATGTCCCACAAGCGCATGCAGCTGCTGAGCCGCATCGACCTGCTGGATATTCTCAACCTGCTCGGCACCACCCTCTCCTCGCGCCGGTCGGCTGAGATCGCCTTGATCCCACACGGCGATCCAGAGTGGGAGGAGTTCGCGGTCGCGAAGAAGGACCACTACGAAAAAGGCCTGAAGCACCGCGGCCAATCGAACAACACGGTGCTGTTCTTCCACAAGCCGTCGCGCGCCGCGCTAGTGGACTTCTTCCGGATCATGAAGGAAGGCGGCGGCTCCGAGCCCGGCATCGCCAATGCCGAGGCTGCGAAGCGCCGGGCGCCGTGGTTCAAGGGCTTCAACCCGTGCGCCGAGATCCTGTTGGGCAACCGGTCCTTCTGCAACCTGGTCGAGAACAACCTGGGCGCCTGGAACGGCGACTGGGAGGGGTTGAAGCGGGCCCATTGGCTGATCGCCCGGGCCAACTACCGGCAGACCTGCGTGAACCTGTTGGACGGCATGCTGCAGTCCGGCTGGCACGAGCTGAACGAGTACCTGCATCTGTGCGGCGTGGGTGTCACCGGCATCGTCCGTTGGGAGCACCACAAGTCCAGCGCGCACCGGAAGGACCTGCGCACGATCGCGCAGGAGGGCGCCAACAGCATGGCCGACGAGCTCGGTCTGCCGCGGCCCAAGGCGGTCACCACCATCAAGCCGTCCGGCACGCTCTCCAAGGTGATGGACACCACGGAGGGAGTTCATCGTCCGCTCGGGAGGTACATCCTCAACAACATCAAGTTCAGCAAGCACGACCCGCTGGTGCAGATGCTGGCCGAGGCCGGCTACCGCGTCTTCGATGATCCGTACACGGTCGACGGCGTGCTGGTCACCTTTCCCGTCTCCTATGAGGACGTCGAGTTCGACGTCGTCGACGGCAAGGAAGTGAACCTGGAGAGCGCCGTCGACCAGCTGGATCGCTATCGGGACTGGATGGCCGACTATGTCGACCACAACTGCTCGATCACGATCTCCTACTCGGATGACGAGGTGCCGGCGATCATCGACTGGCTGCTGGAGAACTGGGACAGCTACGTCGGCGTGTCCTTCATGTACCGCAATGACCCCACGAAGACGGCGGCCGACCTTGGCTACCCCTACCTGCCTCAGGAGGTCGTCACCAAGGAAGTGTTCGAGGCCTACACCTCAACCCTGCTGCCGATCGACATCGACGCCGGCAACAGCCTGTTCGAGCTCGACGAGAACGGCTGCTCCACCGGTGGTTGCCCCGTCAAATAATCAAGGAGATTCAGAGCTTTCCGGTTTGGGCACGGCTAGGTTTCGCTTGTGTCCAACACCGGGAGCCTGAGATGGCAGCACGGCGCAAGAGAACAGCAAGCCCTCACTATGATCCGCCCACTCTTCGACCGCTGAACGCATCTCAGGCCACCTGCCTCAAAACACTCGACACTCACGACCAGACCTTCATCATCGGCCCGGCCGGCACAGGAAAGACCTTCCTGATCGCTTGCCGGGCCGTTGACATGTTGAAGACCGGCCTAGTCGACAAGATCGTCCTGACCCGCCCCAACGTGCCGGCGGGACGCAGCCTGGGCTTCTTCCCCGGATCGCTCGAGGAGAAGATGGGCCCGTGGGTGATGGAGTTCGCCTCCATCTGGAACGGCCGAGCCAGCGCCGGCTTCACCGAAACCGCGCTGAAGAACGGCACGCTCGAGATCGTGCCCTTCGAGACGATGCGTGGCCGGTCGTTCGACGACGCTTTCATCATCGTCGACGAGGCGCAGAACGCCACCCTCCACGAGCTCATGATGATCGTCACCCGCTTTGGTGAACGATCACATCTGGTCGTGAATGGCGACCCCGCCCAGAGCGACCTCCGGGATGGGGGCGGGCTGATCGACATCATCGCGATCGCGATGCAAAACCGGATCGACGTCGGGTTCGTCCGCTTCACCTCCGACGACATCGTCCGCTCCGATCGGACGAAGCAGTGGGTGAAGGCCTTCGAACGAGAAGGGGCGCCCTAGGCGCCCCTCTTCACCCCAACCGCACTCCGTCGATCTTGGTTTCATCCACCCATGGCAACCTGGCACCGGTGATGACATGCTGGTTTTCCGGAGGTGGTCTCCGCTCGACATAATCATCCAGGTGACACTCGGGACACGCCCCGTTGCACTGGAACCTCACGGCCGAGCTGCGGTCGTCGTACAGCACCCGCTCGACCTTCCGGCGCAGCACGGTTGCCCCATACCCTTCCAGGGCGTCAGCGGTGGCCAGCAGCTGGTTCAGGACCCACTCTTGATCCTTCCGGGCGTTGAAGAGCATGGTGGCGTAGCACTTCACCTCCTCCCCCAGAACAGGGTCGCCGTCAATCTGGGAGAATTTCCACCCCACCTCCTCGACCATCGGGCGGAGCTGGGCCGGGTCGCCGACCATCGTGACGTGGCACTCGAAGTAGGTGGTGCTCATGCGAACACCGCCTCGGCGGCCGACCGCTCGTAGAAGCGACCACCCACGACAGCGAAGTCCCTCACGTCGATATACTCGGTCAGGACATGCTTCTTGACGGTGTCGACGTGCAGGAGGCCGAAGCCGTTGGTCCACTTTTCCCCGGTGGTGTACTCGGCCCAGCGGCGATGGCCGGCGCCGAACTGCGACCACTGGTAGGTGCCGAAGACCGGGCTGTAGTGGGTCTTGGCATGATAGCTGTGGTGGTGACCGTTCCAGCCAGGGAGACCCATGCGCTCGCCCTCGGGGAAGTGGCAGGCGGCCAGGCAGTCGTACCCGATCCAGAAGTTGCGCTTCAGCTCCTCCTTGATGTCGCCCTTGTGCTCAGCGGCAAGGTCCGTCCGGCTAATGTAGTTCACCCCAAACTCGTCCAAGCCCAGCAGCTTGGGGACGGTGAAGCCGTGAAGCTCGGCCAGGACCACCTGCATCTGCGGGCTCTGGTCGGCCAAGTGCCGTAGCAGACGGTACTCGTGGTTTCCTTCGATCCAGATGACCTCGGTATTGGGAGCGCGCTGGCGGATCGGGCCGAGGAAGTTGGTGTGCATCCAACGGATGCGCTTGACGACGTCCCAGGTGCGAGGGTCGACGCTGTACTTCCCGAACTCCGGAAGGTCGAACCCGTCCCCGTTCAGAACCAGCTTATCAGGCTGAACCCTCTCCACGGTGTCGAGGAAGACCCTGAGCCAGAAGGGGTCGCACTCGATGTCGTGAATGTCGTTGCAGCCGAGGACCGTCTGCCAGCGGCCCGACGCCGGCATGAGATATTTATCCTCGTATCCAGCCTTCTCCTCGTTCATCGCCCGGTAGCGGTCCTTGGACGCGTGTCGGGCGATGTGAAGCTCCATGCGGTGCGCACCGCGGTGCAGCTGGATCCCAGCCTGGCGCCGGAACTCCTCCATCGTGCCGAAGTACCGATCCCAGGTGGCATCGGAGATGATGGAGTTCTTCCGGAAGAACGTTCGCGTGACGAACTGGTCGGGGATCAACTCGGCCACCCGGCGGAGCTCGTCGACGCATTGCTGGGCCGTCCATTCCGGTCGGAAATTGTACCCGTGCTCGTCGCGGACATAGTTGTCCTGGACGACTCCGTTGATGATCTTTTTCGACATTAGTCCCTCGCAGGGATGTGGACGATCAGCAGGATCGTTCGACGACCGTGTTGTGGCTGAGCAGCTGGTTGGTGAGCTGGTCGCTGATCACGTCGACGTCGTGGTTGGTGGGGCGGATGATCGGCACTGCCGAACAGGGCAGTGACTTAGTCGCGGGCGTAGGTGCGCAGGCGCTTACGCCGATCAGCGCGAGGCAGAGAACGAATCTCTTCATCGGTGGTGACCTTGGTTGTGAGGACCTCGATCGTCCTCTGGGTGGCCTTCAGCCGCTCCTCGTCCTGCCCTTTGGCGTAGACGACACGGTAGGCCACGATGCCGGCGGCGATCGCCAGCAGGGCGACGAGGATCCATCGCCCTGCAGCGGTGCCCACCAACCAGGTGAATGCGGTCTCAAGCACCGGTGGTCTGCCGGGTCTGGTAGCGACCGTAGATGGTCAGGGCGACGCCGGCGGCGATCAGGACGGCGAAGCCGACCTTGAGCCACGGGAATCCCTCCGCCATCGGCAGAGCCGGCTGGACCGTCTCGATGATGGTCTGGCCGAGGCCACCGGTGCCGGCCAGAGCAGCGCCGATCACCGTCTTGGTCTTCGCCAGGTGAGGCGTCGGGACCGGCTCGCCGATGATCGTGCCGCCGTAGCTCTTCGCCCACAGAGCTACCTCAGCGGCGCGCCGGGCCACGAGGCCCTTCATGACCACGCCGCCCGACAGCCGAAACTGCGGCAGCCCAGTGATCGGCGCGCTGAAGTCGCCCTTGTTCAGCTGCTTGACGAAGCTGGCCTTCTCGAGCCAGCCCTCGCCGACGTTGAACGCCCAACTCACCAGAGCGCCGAACTGGTTGTCGTTGAGGGTCACCTCGACGTGGTCCATGACCGCGTCGGCCACCTCGGCCACATCCTTGTCGAAGAACGCCTGAGCCTGCTCCTGGGTGATCTTCTGCCCGATGAAGACATCCGGCCCGGTATGACCCCATCCGATCGTCAGGGTGCCGACGATTTTGTCACCGGGGCTGAGCACCTTTTTCGGCTGCTTGTCGTCGTAGGCTACGAGACGGAGCTCCTCGTATCTCTTGATCAGAGCCTCGGTCTCAGCATTGATTTTCCGTGTCATTTGACCCTCACAGGGTTGGGAGCTTGAGCGCCAACAGTGCGAATCCACCGAGCATGGTCGTCAGGAGGACACTGGCAGCGCCGTAGGCGAGTAACTTGACCGGATCGAAGGCGTCCTTGGTGACGTAGTCCTTCAGGGTCTCGCTGATCTCGTCCCGAAGCCGGGTGACGTCCGCCTTCGAATCTTCTTTGTACTGTCGGAAGTCGTGGCGTAGCTCTCGGATGTCACTCGATAGAGCTGACAGCTGCTCAGTGAGTCGTGTGATTTGCACGAGCAGACTGGTGCGGGGCGTCAGCTCATCTTCCATGGTTAGGCTCCGAGAAAATCTCTGGGAACCTAGCAGAGAAGCAGCTTACTTCGGCTGACTCTCACTGAGTCTCTTGTATTCTTCGCGGATGAACTCTCTCAGAACTTCGCTCTGGCTGCGGCTGGTCCACTCAGCGATCTTGGCAAGCCGGTCACGATCGTCAGGCGAACCGTAACAGCTGATCATCACCTTCCTGCTCATAGACTGGGCTCCTTGATGTCGTGACCCTCGATCCGAGCCCGCGTCAGCAGCCGGCGGATGATCTTGAGGATGTTGGTGTCGAGAACGGCCCTGGTGGCCGCGGTCTTCTTGACCGACAGCAGCACGCCCTCGAGGTTGAGTGCGGCCTGGGCTAGGTCCGACAAACCTGTCCCGAGGTCGGGGTAGGCTTCTCGGCGAGCGAGCTCGGCCTTGACCGCTTCTGGCGCAACGACGACGAGTAGAGCCAGCTGGTCCTGGCTCATCTCCTCCAAGTTGATATTAAGTACAGACAATGGCTTCTCTCCGAACGTTTTGCCTCGGCGAGATATATGAGAGTGCGATTTGGGATTGAAGGGTATTTCTGCTAGCAAATTTAATAGTAGATATATACTGCTCTTTGAACTGAATATGCTGTCGACTATATGACGACCCACTGCCATTCCTGCGAGGAACCGATTGATGTCAGATGATATGGGTGTGGGTGGCAACGCCGCCCTGGTGATCAAGAGCTACGTCGACCGTCGGGTTGAGCTCGCTCAGCGGAAGATCCCGCTGAAGGCCGAGCGCAAGGACGAGGTCAAGAACATGAAGGACGCGGGCCTGCCAGCGGTGGAGCTGATCGCCCTGTCCAAGCGCGACGATGACAAGCTGGCCGAGAAGGCTGAGCGGCTCACCCTCGCTGGCTCCCTGCTCGGCATCCCGGTCTACGCCGGCGAGGTCAGTTCCGATCGGGACACCAGCCAGGACCATATCCTGGAGGCGAGCCTCAAGCGGGTCCTCGATATCGACGAGGAGCTGAAGGAGATCTCCGAGGACGAGAAGGCTCTGAACAAGGCCGCCAAAGGAGAAGGATTCTCGGTCTACCTGATCGACCGCTGCGTCCAATTCCGCCTGGATCCGGACTCGATCCAGGGCTACCGGGACGACAGCGCCCTATTCGAAAAGTACTGGGAAGCCGCGACGGCGGAGTGATTTTGAAGGGAGGGTGGGTCACCACCCTCCCTTCACACTATCGTCCTCGGCTCTGCCGGATCGTGACCGAAGCCAGATCCATCGTTTCACAGTCGGCGTCCGACAGTTCTCTGGTCCAGACGCCATAGCACTCAACCAACAGGTTGGCCTCATTGTATGCGATATATGGAGTGCCGACGCAGGGCTTCTGCAGCGGGGTTCCATTCACCATGTTCGTCACGTTGATGGCCACGGTGGTGTCTGCGATTTTAGAGCCGCCGACGTAAAACCGCGCCCGCAGGTTCCCCGCTTTGAGACTTTGGAAGATGGTGAAGTAGGTTGTGTAGCAAAGCGATGTCGGCGCTGTTATAGCCGTCGCGGCCTGCTGTGCTCCGGACTCAAACCTGCGCAGCGCAGGAGCCAGGGGTGCTGCCGAACTCGGATAGCCCTGACCGGATGTCCGCGTCGCATAGACGATGGAGGCCTTTCCATCCGCCAGCCCGTCGCTCGACACGATTGGAGACGTCCAGCTCGTCACGCTGTCGTGCTGCGTCGGTAGACCCACCGCCATGTGAGAGAAGAGGGTCCATTCCGTGGAATAGTCGATCTGCGGCCCGGGGAGATACTTAGTGCCGCGAAGCTGAATCCCTCCCCCTGTCATCAACACGGCGCTCGAGTGTGCTCCCGCATTCCCCGGCGTGGCGACACCGGTCGACTGCGCCCCCACCGCGGTAGAATAGTTCCGGATCGACGTGAGCGTGTCCGAGCCGTCCATAAAATAGAGGCCGGCGAGCTGCGCTGCGGAGAAGCCACGCGGGCCGTCGAAAGGCAGGGACGGATCGTCGACTGCCGTTGCGGTGATGATCCTCATCCCTGAACCTCAATATCAACAAATGGAAGAAGGGGATTCCACAGGGGGTAAGCTTGGCCTTGACGCGCGCCGTAGGCTGTATCCCGGAAGACCAGCGGTGAGCGCAGCGTGTCGCTGTCGAAGACATTCCCGTAGGTGTCGACGCGGGCGACGTTCACGGTGTCTCCGATCGAAAATGCGCCAGCACCAGCCGATGCGTCACGGGCCTCGCCTATAAGGATCGTCTGGCCGCCGGAGAACGCGGCAGAACGAGCTATCCAGGTCTTCGCTGTCGCCTTGGTCTGGTTCTGGACGTAGAACGCCCCTTCAGTCAGGAGCTGCGAGATCGAGGCAGGAACCGCGCCGGCGACGACAAGTTCCTTCGATGCCTGGCCGTTCGGCAGCGTTGCGCCGTCTCGCCACTCCACCACCGGTGTTGCAAGGGTTTCGACGACACGGTCGGTCCCGAATGTGACCGTCGCCAGCTTGGCAGGGCTGCGAGCCGCGGCAAGCTTCAGGCGAAGCTGATCCGGCCCGATCACCGTGACGCTACTGATCGCCGGACCACTCGCGTAGGTCCCGCCGGCCCCGGGGAGATCTCCCTTGATCAGAGACCCATACATGACCTTGAAGCCCATGTCGGCGCCGCGCGCCGGCCAGAACGTGGTATCCAGCCGGATCGGTGGCCGAGGCACGTTGAAGATGAGATCGATCGTCGTGTCGTCCACCCAGCGGGCGCTGACGCAACGCAGCGCCAGATGCTGTTCTCGGCCGATCACGTGACGGTAGATGCCCTTACCGTGGTTGCTCCCGATCCAGCACTCGCCGTCGGCGGTGCGATGGACGTCCGAACCGTGAACCTCGACACCACTTCCGTTCAGGTAGCGGCTGTTGACGGCGCTTGGCACATGCCAGACCGGGCCAATCGGGAAGATCTTGGTCGGCTCCTTGTCAGCAGCCATGAGCTGTGCCTGCGCCGCCAGGCCACCGTTGGTCGAATACGTCCAGAACGGGATGCGTCCCTTCTGCCCCATGATCGCGGCGAAGGCGTTGTGGCAGTCGTCGGCGAGTTGGATAAGATCATCCCGATAAAAGTTTGCCGCATCGACATACGACAACACCGGTCCGGTGCGGGTGCGCTTTTGGGAGTTGTTGGCCTCTCCCTGCCACCACACGACGCCTAGCACCGCGCAAGTCTTCTGCTTGCTGTCGGCGTAAACCTTTACCCGACGGACGTCGTCAACCATCGTCCCGAAATAGTCACCACCACCATCTCGGGTGTCGGGCTGAATGGGCGTCTTCGACAACTCATCAAGGTAACACCCCCCACGCCCAGCAAAAGTGACGATAATCTCGGGGGCACCGTCGCGGCGGATCGGGCTATTGGGACCGCAGAGCAGCTCCTTCAACATCGCCACCATGCCTGTTGCGCTGGTTTCGCCTGTGGCGCCGTCCTGAACCTCAGTCAGGGGGATGACATTGAAGTCTGACGCTGGCCGGCCGGTTGGATTGTGCGCATAGGTGTCGAGCTTCCAGGTCCGCACACCCCGAACGAACCGCTTGCCGCTATGACCGGTCTCACTGGTGCTGACCACTGGGAGGGCTTCGGATCCCTCACCCAGGCTTTGCCCATAGACGATCAGGTGCAGGATGTCCGCTCCGAGCGGGTTCGAGGTCAGTGATGTGGACCCACCCCCGAGGCCGACGTCACCGCTGCCGTCCTTCGTCTTGCGGTAGAGGATGCGACCATTTTTCGAGAGGATGGCGAGCGCCTCGTTCGGATCGGTGCTCTTCTCGAAGCTGCCGCCCCCGTCGCCGGCGATGTCCATACCCTTGAACACGTGCCAAAGCATGTCTGCGCCGAAGCCGCCAAGGACGCGGCCACTCTTGGTAGCATCGCCGGGCGTGGCGAAGCGGGCCAGGAAGTCGATGCCGGCGATCCGCGCTGCATCCTCGATCTGCACAGCATTGGCTACCGGCAGCATCTTGCCGTTGATGTCGTCTAGCTGGGCCTGGATCGCGGTGCTCGAGGCGCTCTCATCGGTAAGGTAGCCGAGCTTGCCGTAACCGTTGATGCCGGGGAGGTACTGGACGTAGTTGGCGTTCCCCTTCTGTGTCAGGTTGTAGGCCTTGATCTGGCAGGCGTTGTCGTCCGTCCCGCCGACATTGCTGTCGTTGCGGAGCTGGAAGAGGGCGATATGGGCATCAATGGCCATGCCGCCGACGATGTCGATCAGGGACCGGCAGTTGTCGGTGGTGGTGTTCAGGAAGTGGATGTTGTTCCGCTTCAGATTGCAGTTGCGGACATTGAGTACCTGGTTCCAGGACGTGCTCGGGTCGACGATGTTGACGTCCGGCAGCGCCTGGATGCCGATGTGATTGTCGAACAGGTCGGAGTCGATGATCATCGCTGGACCGACCGGGACGAAGCCGCACTTGCCGTTGCGGTGAAACCGGCTGCCGATCACCTCGACGTCCTGCCAAGCGTGTGGGCTCATGCCGTCGCCGATGATGGCATCAGTCATTTCGACGTCGATCACCCGAAGGCGGGCTCGGGTCTCAGGCCAATCGCCGGTGCCATTGGAGGTGGGCGGCGCGAAGTCGGCTGAGAGGGTGTGGTTGATACCATCGTTCCACGGACGCACACCCCGAACGCTTGCGATCGTGCCGGACATCATGTCGGGAGCGATGCAGTTCAGGGTCCCGGGCCCCCAGATCTCGCAGTCCTCGATATTACCATAGACACGGCCAGCCCGGATGCCATGAGCGTAGCCGTGCCAGATCCGCAGACCAGCGATTTCGATCTCGGTCGCACCGATGAGATTCCGCGGAGGCGGCGCCAGGTTGAGACCGGCATAGTATTCGGACCTGAAGAGCTGCAGCCCGTTCGGATCGGCGTTGTTTCGCGGCTTGATGTACATCAAGCCGGTCGCGCCTCCGTTCCAATAGGCGCCGGTCGTCGCCGGGAGCGCGTCGAGTGCGGCCGCGCTCCCCGTGGTCGGACTCAGGCGCGTATAGGTGCAGAAGCCCCAGAAGCCGTCGGGCTGGCTGTAGTCGTGGATCGAGCCGTTGGCCACGAGCGAATTCGTGATGCCCGCGAAGACGTTGGGCCGCTCCCAGACGTTGTTGAGACCGGCGGTCTTCGTCCAGCCGCCGGCGAGCATCGTCCCGGGCCTGATGATGCTCTTGAAGTTGCGGTCGCCGACGATGCGGATCTTGCGGAAAGCGTTGGAGGGGATGTCGATCGTGCCGCTGTAGATGCCACCCTTGAGCGCGATATCCAGCTCTTCACTGGTCTCGGTGACATGCGCGATGGCCGCGCGCAGCGTCTTGAATGGGCTGCTCTCGGTTCCGACGCCGTCCTGACCGACCGCCGGATTGATGTAGACCCGTTTGGCCCACGGGTTGACCTTCTCGAAAGACGACGGCGAGTGCGTCATCACGCGCGGGGTCGGGGTGAACCCGCCGGCCCGGCCGACGGCGCCCATGAACCCGATCGGCAAGCCTGACACGGTGAAGCTCGAGACCTGCACACCGTTCTGGGTCAGGGTGAACAGGCCGGTGGTCTGGTCGGCGTCGAGGGCGACCGACATCTCGTGCTCGACACTCGCCTGCAGTGCCGTCCGCGGCACGGTCGGCCCAATCACGACGCCGGTGCTAGACCCCGGTGCCGTGTATGTGTCGATCAAGGTAGTGGCATCGAGCTTGCGGGCAACAACAAGTCCGTTCTGCTGCCAGAGAATGGCGACGAAGGTCGTGGAGTCGGGGGTAGAGGCGCTGGTAGGATTCCAGCAAATGCCGAAGCTGTCGGTGCTGTTGAGTCCGTCAGTTTTAAACTTGACCTTGAATGTTCGGTTCGCCGGGCTCTTTTGCCCAGTCAGATATCCGGTAAGGAAAGCGCTGGCATTGTAGGTCTGGCTGATAACCAACTTGCCATCGACGACGCTCCAGGAATATCGGGTCGTCGGGTTCGTGATCGGTGTATTGAACACCGTGAACTGCGTCGGATCGGCAAAATCGATCGTCAGCGAGTCCTGCTCCAGGGCTACCAGGCGGCTGTCGTGGGCGGCAATTTCGTCCGACAGCTCGCCTGTGGCGTCAGGCCCCCAGTAGACCCAAGTGCCGGTACCATTCGGATTGCCTGTGGATGCACCGGCGCCGTTCTTGCGATAGAGGCCGCGCTTGTTAACGTCGGGCTCCAGAGGACCGACCCGCGCGATCACCTTGTCAGCCGGCTTCAGATCGGCAGACATAAGCGCAAAGGTGTCGTAGCCGATGCTCCAACTGCCGTTCGCGGCTGCTGCTTGAGCCCCCGCCAATACCTCTTGAGCGTCCTCCACCAAGTCCGACGTTTGCTCGATCTGCTGCTGGAGCGTTAGCGGATCGGAGATGCGGTTCTGCACCTCTACAAGCAGATCTGAAGTCGCTCGAACCACCTCGGCCGACGCTGCTGCACCGGCAAACATGATGATGGAATAGGCGAGGTTCGATCCTGACGCTCCACCCCAAGCAGGATCGATTTTCAAGCTTGTATCAGAACCGACTTCGACAATCTGGTAAAGCTCTGGACTTCCAGTAGCGGTAAAAATGTCTCCAACGCGAATGTTTTTCTGCCAGACCGTACCAGTTCCCGCGATGACTTGGGATCCAGCCGCGACTGAAACGGTTCCCTCACTATACCATCCGGACGCCATGCATTAGTCTCCAGCAGAGATAACTGGATTTATACAAATCGTCGCTCATACATTCCAGGGTTAATTGATCACCATGCGATGTTGCAGGCCACTTCGATTTCCCGTGGAGTGGATGCTTCGGTGATATTTCTTTTTGCACTCAGGCGGAGCCCCTCAATTCCGGCGACAGCGGTCTGCCATTGGGCTCGAACATTCAGCACGACTTGAGCGACAGCGTAGATGTCATCCGCCTCCACCCCTGTCTCCGGCACGGTGATACCGACCTCAGCGAAGAGCACAGGGAAAGCTCCCCTGGAAATATCCGCTTGGTCAGCTCGCACGACGGCAGTCGCCTCCTCGATTTTCAACTGATAGACAAGCGTCTGACCCACACCATCGGTGAGATACCTCGAGCGCGCGATTTCGGCCTCCGCGTCGATCTTCGCGATCGCCGCCTCCTTCAACGGCACCAAGTCCTTAGTGAGCGACAATCTCATATCGGGCATCCTTATAGGGCCACTGCTTGATCTCGACCACATAGGTCGCCGGCATGGGGCTGGCGATCGACAGAGACCCGCCCTCGACGACGTGCTCGACGTCGTCAACGATGACCCTGCAAGGGTCCGGAAGACCAACCAGCGTTGCCTCGTCGACACCGTCCGCAGCGATCTCCATCTTGTCAAAGATCGGCAGAACCGGGCGGTTGGCGATCTGTCCCTCCACCATGTAGTGGTCTCGGTATGACAGCCTGGAGGACACAGCGACGGAGATCCCGCCCGGGTAGCCACCAGCTTGCAGAGGCACGTCCTCCTCCCGACACTGGCCGACGATAAGGATCCGTCCAGTCGCGCTATCGTAAACGGCGTAGTCGATCATCGCTTCAGCTCGATCAATGAGAGGATGATATTGCTCATATCGACTTTATCTCCCGCCGCATCCGAGCAGGCCTGCAGGGTATAGGTGTGAGCGCCGGCGGGAGCACCCGTGTCGATAATACTCATGGACTGAGTCAACCACTTATCCAGGTACTGGATGTATGTGAACACCTTTAGCAAACTGCCGTCTCTCAACAACCGGTAGTGACCCTGGTTGTCGCCAGCCGTTTTTCCCAAGAACGAGACGTTGAACATCGTCCTTCCAGCAGCGAACGCCGTTACAGAAATCGAACCGATGTTAGTCCATCTCCAAGTGCTCGGATCATTCTCATTGTATCCGGAAATACCCTCGTCTTTGGCTGGAATATCTACAACGTCGGCCGGCTGGGCCGCAGTTATGCTCGAGATCGCTCCGTCCTTGATTTTCAGAGTGTCCACCGACAGGTTCTTGATCCAGACGTCGGCGTCCATCTTGATGTCGCCACTCTCGATCGTGAACGGAGCTCGTCCGAGGGACCCGTCCCAAATCAGGAAGTTGTTGGCGCTGACAATGAACGAGGACTCCACCGTCCCGCCTGTATAGTCGCTGACGAGTTGGAATCCCGACATCACCCCATTGTTGTCGATCTTGACGACATACTGGCCGCTTACACCGTCGATGATCGTCTGCTGGGTCTGGATCTTGGTCTCCGCATCGCCGACCCGAACGTCCATGGTACTGATCTGGGTGGCCATGGCGCTGTCAGCAGTTGCTCGAGCGGTCGCCTCGTTCTGAATGGCAGCTGCGTTGTCGCCGACCTGAACCGCGATCGTGTCGATGGATTGAGCTAGAGCCTCATCCTCGGTGACCCGGATGTTCCGCTCTTCGATGATCGCCGCACGGGCGTTGCCGGTCTCCTTGTAGAGAGCGAACTGGGCATTCGCCAGCGCATTGGCCAGCCACTCGTTGCGCTCCTCACCGAAACCGATCTTGTCCAGCAAGCTCGGGATTGGTTCGAAGCCCTCGAGATAAGACCGAACGGTCATCTGGGGCGAGACCAAGAAGTCGTTCGGGTTGTAGGTGTCGAACGAGGCTACGCGGATGTACCAGAACTCCGGCCGATGATGTTCGTAGGCCGTGTTCGGTCCTTGGTAGACCAGTGTCTCGTCGCTGATCGTGAAGTTCTCTTCGGTGGACGCCCACACCTTCGTTCCGCCGAAGTCCCGGATCGACGGCCTGTCGTAGTTGATCCGAAACCCTTCGAACGTCTGCTCGACTTTCAGTTGGAAGGGGATGTGTGGCGGGGGATTCGACGCGGTGGTCTGAACTTCGATCGAGCGGTTCCCCCACGGATCACAGACGGTGACGCCGACGATGAACGAGCGCTTCTTCCCGTCCTCGTCCGACATCGAGCTTGTGTATTGCCACTCCCGAGAGGTCGTCGTGTGCGTGCTGATGACGATCTCGTTGTCGATGTCGCGGATCACCACCTCGAAGTGGTGGAACGCCGGATCGGGCTTCGGGACGTCCCAGGTGAAGAACGGCTCGGCGACGTCGAACTCGGTGTTGGTGACGCCGTTCAGAACCCGGACGTTGGTCACCGGGTCGACCTGGCGCGTGGTGTTGCCGAGCTTGAAGGTCGCGACCGCTGGCTCCGACGTGATGTTGGAGACGGTCCGGGCCCTGATGTAGAAGACATAATCGCCGAGAGGAGCGTCGACCAGCTCGGCGATCGTGGTGGTCGTCTCGGTCAGCAACTGCCGCTCCGAGCCGTTGCGGGTATAGTCGACCAGGTACTTGGTGACGAACTTGCTCGGGCTTCTATCCCAGTCGACGGTCAAGACCATGTGACCACCGAGGTGGTCGTAGCGCTTCGAATAGGTTACGCGGGGGTTAATCGGCGGGGAGACGACGCTCACCGGCAGATCGATGATGTCGACGTCTCCTCCAACGACTGGCGGGTTATCGGCAAGCGCCCACTTCGACCGGTTGACCTCCGTGGCGAAGATCTGGATCTGGTCCGGATTGCCGTCGAGCTCCTCACGCTTGATGACGCGATAGGCCTTGGGCAGGCCATCGTGGTCGCTCTCCAGCGTGAATACGGCGTCCTCGACGTAGTCTGCCGTCGGCAGACCACCGGCGACACTGAGGGTCGTGGTTGACCCCGGTGGCGTTGTGATGGTCCGGGTCTCGACCCGGTCATGATACTGGACCCGGATAGCATAGGTGACCCCCGCTTCAAGGAAGACGGGGTCGCGCAGCCCGATGACGGTGCCGCTCGGGGAGAGCGTCTTAATACGCCCACTGATGCCGTAGCCCATGTTGGGGTCGGCAATGAGGATGATCTCCCACGGGTTAACGAACAGGCCGCGGCGGTTGGTCGTGAACGTCACCATCTCCGTCTCAGTAAGAGACGTGAGCATCTTGTAATAGGCTCGTCCGATCGCCTCTTCCGTGTTGGTGCAGCCCACTGCGACGAAGTCGAGCGGCACCCTCCCGTTGAGATCAATGTCGGCTTGATCGAAGATTCGGCGCCGGTCTTGAGCCCAGTTGAGTTCCGGGTTCAGGTAGACGACGGTGAGATCATTGATGCGGGAAGTGACATCCGTGTAGCTGTATTGGAAATCCCCGTCGATCGACTCTTGCGTGAAGATGGCGACAGCCGCCTCTTCCTTATCAACGAGCAGGTGGACGACGTTGTTGTCATCCTCGACCACGGCGCCGTTGAACGATCCGGCGATATAGCGGGCGAATTCGCGCCCGTTCATCGGATCCTGGATGTAGGCGTTGAAGGTGTATCGAGGCCTCTGGTTCGGCCCGATTCGACCGTCACACCACTGGGCCGCCTCGTAAAACACGTACTTGTCGACCGTGACTGGTTGGTAGGAGCTCCAACCCCAGCGGTCGTTGGTCAGGACGGCGTACAGAATCCAAGGACCGTTGTTGGTCCACGCCATCTTGAACGTGCCGTCCCAGATCCCCGAGTAGGTGCGGGCGATCGGGTCATAATTGCTCGGCACCTGCACGATCAGGCCGTCGTACACACCAGAGAAGGTGGGCAGGCTGGAGAACTGGTCCGATGCTTCGGCAACGAAATGAACCAGGGCGGTGTCCGGATAGGTCCGGGGGATTGCGTCCACCTCCTGGAAGCTCTCCCAGACCATTTCTCTGACGCGCTCGGAGGTGCTCTCCGGATCGACCTTGGTAACCCTGATCAGGTAGGGCTCGTTGATGCGCGGGACGGTGCGCCGGAACTCCTTCACATAGGCTTGGGTCGTCTTGCCGGTGATGTTGATTTCGGCGTCATCGTAGAAGTTTGCCCAGGTGGCAGCCGAGAGTGGCTTGAACTCAATCTTGAACTCGATATCCTGCTCGAAGACACCATCATCGTTCTGATGATATAGCTGGTCGATACGCAGTCGAACTTCGATCGCATCAATTTGACCGGTCGAGGTCTCTCGCGTGACCGGTACATCCTTCATCAGGTTGACGTTGACCGTCGTAGGTTGCGACGAGCCACCGAGAACCAGCTTTACGGGCGGTGGAGCATGCTCGCCCGGCAGAATGTCTAGTGTGTACTTCTGAAAATTATAGTCGCCCGCCTCGGACTGGAGAGAGGTCTCGCCGATGCGGAAGTCCTTGTCACCTCTCGTCAGCCCTTTGATCGGCCCTTCGCACAGGCCGAGCAGGATCTCCATCGTGTCCTTGGAACGGAGGTTGTCCGGTGTCCGCTTGGGAGAACTCCCCCCTCCTCCACCACCGAGGCCACCGCCGGCCCCCTTGAAATCCATGTGTCCCATTAGAACGGCCAATCCGGTGGAAGGTCATCACCATCCTTGTCGCCGACGGCCACGTCGACGGCGTCGATGTCCATGCTCAAGATGTGACCGAAGGCCAGGTGGCGACCGAGGAGAAGCGGAATTCGCGTGCCGATCTTCGTCGTGTTCTGGGGCGAGCCAAGATACTTGGACGCCTCAGGATCTTTGGCGGAATTGACATCGATGGTCGGTGCCGGACTGATGACTTCGAGCAGGCCGCCCAGGGCGAACGTCACGCCGGCCCAGAACAGCCCTGCCGACAGAGATCCAGCAGCCAGTACGCCAGCGGGGCCAGCGACGACAAAGGCCGCGGCGATCAGCACGGCACCGATGATGATCTTGAAGAAGCCACCATTGCCGCCGCCTCCCACGAACGCGGGAACGATGTGGATCTCCTCCTGGTCCGTTTTCTCATAAAGGCTCCCGACCGTGTCGAACCCGACAACCGAGATGGTGTGCCTGTCCTGACCCGGCACCGGGCGGAACGCCTTGATCTGAGTGGTGAAGGCGTGGACGATCTCAGCGACCGTGTCCCCGACGATCTTAATCGGGCCGGGATGAAGATCCCTCAGGTACCCGTGGAGTATAACGGTCTTCGCATTCGACAATTGCGCGGCCCTGTACCTTGTAACAACGTGCGCCGTCGCGGCCAATCACCCAGTGTTCTATCATTGGGTAGTTCAGAAAAGCAATGTAATCTTCCGTAGACAACTGGGACGTCCCGAATGGATGCGTGTGCCACGTCCCGACTATATCATCCTCGTACCTGACGAGATCTTCACCCCTCACCTGAAACGCATCATTCGGCTTGTCGGCGATATTCTCCACCTCGACGACCTTGTCGCCGTTGAGGATGAAACCGACCCTCTCCGGGCCGTCAGGACGATGCAGTTGCAGCAGCATCACGAAACCTCTTCGGCATGAGCGACATCAGGTCGAGAGGCTTACCCTCCTCTCGAAGTTCGGGAACATCCTTATGGCGGATGATGCAGGACCGAGCGGTTCGCCAGATCCCCCGAGGAGGAACCACCTCACTCAGGCGGTGACGGTAGTGGTGCAGGATCTTGCCTTGATCGACGTAGACACCGGCGTGGCACGGAACTTCCGATCCGACACACACTAGGATCAAGTCGCCGATCCACATCTCATGAAGCTCGATATCGACGACAGAGAAGCCCTCAGCCCGAAAATTGTCTCGATAGAGGTCGAGGCCTTTGTTCCACCAGTAATCCGGACGAGCATAGTTGGTGAGCTTGATGCCGAAGCTATCATCGTAGTAGTGCTGGATGATGCCATAGCAGTCATCCGATCCCCCGATCCACTGCTTTCCGGTGAGGTGTAGATAATCAGGGATCATCGGATGCTCACGCTCGGGAAGTCCGGGGGAGCGAATATACGAGCGGGGACCACGAAGAATGGACCGTCCATTGTCAATCGCAGCTCCAACGAGGCGTATTGACGGTTCAAGGCGATGGTCCGACTGACGTACCAGCTCTGAGAACTGGAGACGTTCCGGTTGTTGACCAAGTCGTCGTAGAGCACCCGCGTGCGGGTGACCTTCGCTCGATCGAGCGACCCCTGGCTGATGAAGGGGGAGAAGGCGCCATCGGGGTTGGCGAACTGCAGCTTGGGTCGAGAGTTGCCATCGTCGACGCTGTTGGACACGCCGTCCATCTTGATGGCGGTCCCCTCATACACGTTCCCCTGCCAGGTCACCGTGTTGTCCGCCTTCAGATAGATCGTGCCACCTGAGGCCAGCTCGATCTTGAAGAGGTAGACGATGCCGTCCGCGGTAAGTTTCTGAGCATCAACGCGATGGTCGGTCATGGATGCTCCAACAGTTGGACCTCGAGGTTCTCGATCGCGCCGTCTCCCCCTTCGATCCCATCGGGGATCTCCAACGGCTTTTGGAACCGAACAACGACGTTGCCGTAAACTGGGTGAGGGTAGATGAACTTCTCGTAGAGCCTATGCCGTGCGTAGAAGCCGTCGAGGGCCGCGGCATTCGTGGCTTCCCCTACTATCGAGGCATCCGCCTGCCCAGCACCGTTAACGTAGTATTTCACAAGCTGGAATGTGAGTATGAAGAGCCTCTGATCTGGAGCGGAGGGTTTTGAAACGAACGTGTAGGAGTTCCCGAACTGAACACGGAAACTAGACTCAGGATACTGAGTTCTAAATTTGTGGCGGGGAAAGTTGAAAGTCTCCATCCAGTCTTTTTACCTCACGAGCGGATCGGATCGTAGGCTTTTTTAAATAGTCCCCATATTGATTTGCTTGATCAGTTTCTTGGTCGACCCACCTTTGAGAATGTCATCATTGATCGTGGCGATGATGTCATTGGGACCGAGGGACGGCTTCTGGTCCGGCGCTACCACATAGACGTTGACCTTGCCCCCGTTCTGGTTCGCGGGCTGGAACACCGGCGGGGCGGATTGAGAAATCCGGCTGTTGCCCATGGCGTTGATGGCCTTCAGATTGTCGGCGCCGATGGCCGAGACCGCCGAATTGCGAAGGATGAACTCACCATCTCGGGCCCACACGGGCACAGCGTCACGGGTCTTGATGTGCTTGCCCATGGCGGCCCGGATCATGCCGCCACCATTGAAGCCGAGCCAACTGCCAATGCTGGATAGGAAGCCTCCGAAACCGCCTCCACCACCGCCGGCGGGGTCAGTGTAGAAATCCATGGCCGATACCCCTTTACCCAAGTTGGTGATCCCATCGGCTCCACCACCCAACAAGCCCAGCAGCGATCCCAGAATCCCCGTGGCGGCCTTCTCGGAGGCGATTTTCAACAGGCTCTGGATGATCGAGGAGGCCATGTCGCGGAAGGCCGCGCCAACCGACTTGGTGTTCGCCGAGATGTCACTCAGAAAGGTCGAGAAGGACCCTCGCACGTTGTCCAAGGTGCCTGGAATTTCGTTCCCGATCTGGTCCGTGAGGCTGGTCAACATCCCGGCCTCTTCAGCCATCTGCTGAACTGCCGCTGACAGCTGCTGGCCGAGAGTCATGTTCGAACCAGTGCCCTGACCCACCGAGACGTTGTACTTCTCCTGAGCGTCGGCCAGCGTGTTGGTGCTTTCGGTCAGCTTGTCCTGGATATCCCGACGTTCTGACAGGATCTTGTTGTATTCGCTGAGAGCACTGTTCCTTTTGGCGTTGTCGAACTTCGGGTCATCATAGACCTTCTTCAACTCAACGAGCCGATCGTCGTTGACCTTGTTGAAGTCCGTGAGAAGCTCCTGCAGTCGGTCGCGTCGAGCCTGCTCGGCCTGGAGAACCTTCGGCAGCTCGGCCGCCTCCTGCTGGCTCTTCAGCATCTCGAGCGCCTTCCGCTCAACAGAGCTGTAGCTCTTCATGAAGTCGTTGGCGCCGAGGGCAATGTCGAGGATCCGACTAGGGTTCTGGATGTCACGCGTCGACCGATCGTATTCCCGGTCGATCTCGGCCTGGCGGTCGTTCCACTGCTCCCAAGGCTTGAGCAATTTCTCGTTCGTGCGGTCTCGCCCCCCACCTCCGCCGTATTTTTTGGTTTTTGGATTGAGGAAGCTCTTCAGGTCGTCGTTGTTCTGAGCTGTGAGCATGGAGTTCATGAAGTCGAACGCCTTCTCCCCCTCGGGAGTCAGCATCTTGATGAAGCCTTTCTGCTCCACCATACCCGGCAGGGTCATCAGCGCGGCCAGGTACTCCCGGAGCAGCGCGTTCTTCTTCGCATCAAGAATCCCCTGGAAGGTCGAGGCCCACTTCTCGCGCTCGGCCTTGGACATGACCTGCGTTGGCAGACCAGAGGCGGCTTGGGTCATATCCTGGAAGACCTTCTGGCCGGCCTCGTTGACCCTGTCGTTGAAGGTCTGCAGTGCCTCGGTCGTCGTGGTCGTGTAGCCCTGAACCATGGAGTCCCGAGCTGCCATCAAACCCACCAGCTGGCTGTCGATCTGCTGCTTGATCGATGGGTCGGTCGCGCCATCGCGCAGCGTCTTCAGCGCCTCGACGAGCGGAAGCAGGAGATCGTTGACCGCCTTCGATGCCTGCTTGTTGAGCTCCAGGATCTCCTCCGGGCTGGTGGCGTCGCCGGCCTTGTCCTTCAGCTGCTCGGCGATCGCCGCGGCCGACTGCACCATGAAGTCGGTGGCCTGGCCGGACAGGAACACCGCGAGCTGCTTGGCCTGCTGATCGGACAGAGGCCCAACATCCGTCGGAGCAAACTTGCCAAGGTCGAACCCAACGTTGGTCGGATCGTTGCCCAGCTCCTTGGCGACGAACTCCTTGGTCATGGTGCCTAGGGTGATCTGCAGGCTGTCGCGGTAGGCGCTGAGGGCCTCCTGGAACCCGCCAGTTCCGAGCGCCTTCTGCACTCCACCTTGGGACATCTTGACCATGCCCTCGGCGGCCTTGAGAGCCTCGGGCAGGAAGGTCTTCCACTCCTCCAAGGAGGCGACGGCACTCTCCTCCATCGCCTTCGAAATGTTGGTCTCCATCTCGACGAGAGCGCCGTTGGCAGCCCGGTTCACAGCCTCCTTGAACTCAGGCCCGAGCATGCCGGCCAGGCCGGAGACACCCTGCATGCCCAGGCTGAGAAGGTTGCCGTTCTGTTGCAGGTACCGGTTCTTATCGATCGAATCCATCGGTGCTGCCGACTGAACACCGCGGAACGCCGAGTTCAAACCAACAGCCGTCCGACCGAGCCAGAATGCTGGGTTGTAGGGGTTTTGCGACATCCGCTCGATGCGCTCATTGGCCTTCTGATCCTCCTGGGCCTTCTGCGTCTTGAGGTTCTCGGCAATCTTGTCGCTCTGTGCCTTCATGGACGCGAGAAGGTTTTCGAACGCACCCGTGAGATCCTCTACAGACATGCCGAGATCGTCGGCCATCTTCTGCAACCCTTCCGGGTTGTTGAGCATGTCGACCAGTGAGGAACGCGCCTGCAGCGTCGTGTTCCGCATGGCCTGCAGATCACCGCTGCCCAGGCCTTCCCGGAACCGTTGGGAGTCACGCAATGCCTGGACAACAGAGGCAGGCAACCCGATCCCGGCCAATCCCTCGATCTGACGAGTGATCACAGCGTCTCGCCCGCCGGTGCTGTAGAGGTACTGCTGCTCCTTATCGAGGCCCGTGAACGGATTGCTACCAAAGCCGAGAAATCCTCGAGGCGAGAAGCCTTGGCGCAGCCCCTGCAACAGGGGATTGTCGACCTGGAGCTGCCTTTGCTGGGCGCGATTGAGTTTGTCGAGTTCGACCTGGAGCTCGCGAATTGCGAGAATGGTCTGCCCCTGGATCTCCTTGCGGAAATTCTCAAGACGCTCCTGCACCTTGTCGAAGGTGTCCGCCGTTCCGTCGATGGAAAGCCCCAGGTCTCCGAACCGGTCGTTCAGCCGGGAGACCATGTTGCCGAGAGCGTCCTTGTCACCGCGGAGGGTTTTCTCCTGGCGGGACATCCGCTCGAGCTCTTCGTTGACGTTCTGGAGCGCTTTCTGATTGTCGTCGTACTTGGCCTTCGCCGACGCCAGGGAGGCTTGAATATGGTCGACCGCTTCCGCGGCCTCTTCACCCGCCGACTTCATGCTGCCTAGCCACGTCACCAGGCCCATCACACCGATGACGGCAAGCGCGATCCATCCGGTCGGGCCGATGACAGCCGCCATCGTGGTGCCCAAGGTGGTGATGCCCGCGCGGAACGCTCCGAGCGCGGCGAGGGCGTTCGTGAAGTATGCGCCCACGCCGGCGACGGCGGCTCCGACACCCAGCAGACGGGCAAGGAGCGTGACGCCAAGCGCGGTCGTCAAACCAGCAGCGGCCACCCCAATGTAACCGAGCACAGGCCCGAGCCCGGTGAGAGATCCCGCCAACTCGTTGAAACCGGCCAGTGCCTTCTGAAGGATCGACACGACGGGCGCGAAAGCCTCGGACGCCAACGCCGTGAAAACGGATGCCGTGTTCCGGGCGGTATTGGATAGGGCCTCCATCTGCTTCTGGTTCGCGTCGACAGCGGCGTTGGTTCCCACGATGCTGGCGAGAAGATCGTTGTAGATGTCCTTCTGGCCCTGGAGGGCCACGAAGGCAGCCGCGGCCCGGGTTTCCATGGACCGGAATGCCTCCGACACGCCGAAGCCCTTCTCGGTCAGCGTCTGAATGACAGGGTTGAGGCCACGGGTCTGGATGTCAATGTCGGCGAAGGTCAGGCCGAGCTTCTTCATCTCCGCCTGGAGCTTCTGGGTCGGGTTCATCAGATCGATGAACAGGGCTCGAAGACCGGTACCAATGGTCGAGCCCGACCGAATGCCGGCATTCGCCAGCGAACCGACGTCGGCGACGAGCTCCTCGATCGGGATGTTGGCCTGAGCCGCCGTGTTGGCGACATATTGGATTGCCAGGCTGAGCTGCTCCGAGTTGAGCTTCGTCTGGTTGAGGGCCGCGGTGAACAGGTTGGCGAGGTTGAGGCTCTCACTTGCCCGCATGTTGAAGACGGACAGGGTCGACGTCATCAGATCGGCGGAATCCTTGAACGCCGTCCCGGTTGCAGAGGCGAACAGCGCCACACCGCCGAGGGACTCCTTGATCTCCTCAACGGACTGACCCGCCTGGGCGAGGATCTTCGCCCCCTCAGCCGTCTCAGTGGAGAGGAACTTGGTCTTCGTCGAGACGTCGAGAATAACGGCACCCAGCAGCCCCATCTGCTCGTCGTTCGAGCCGGTGATCGCAGCCAGGTCGTGCATTGCCTCATCAAGGCTCACGACCGAACCAGAGAGCGCCGACACACCCTGCTGAGCCTTGCTCAGGATGGCGTAGTTGAGCATCAGACCGCCCTGGAACCGGAAGAAGTCCGAAGCACCGCTTCCGAACACCATGTCGTTTCGGTAGGCGCTGGCCGTCTGGTTCCGCTCGGTGATCTTGGCTGGATCCCGCACGTCCCTGAGATTGAGCTTCTGGCGCTGATCGGTGAGCTGGTTAAGGACCCGGAGCTGTTCCCGCATTTCTGCGGTGGTCATCTGCTCGTTCTTCAGGCGATCGCGGACCTGACGGATCTGCAGATCGAGCTTCTGGCTGTCGTCAGGCGCGGCCGAGATCGCCTGACCGAACCAGTCCTGACGCTTGTCGAAGGAGCTCGGCCCCGTGCCGCGCATCTGCCGGCGAGACTGGTTGTTGAGGTAGTTCTCGACGTTCCGGATCGTCGCTTCGGTGCGGCCATAGTAGAGGCCGGCGGCCTCGGCGACCTGCTTGAACTGGGAGATCTGGTCCTGCGCTGACTTCCGAGTGGCCTCGTCCAGGAGGTTCATCTGGGAGATCTGCGAGCGGAACGCCGAGATGTCACCGGTCAGTGCTGAACGTTGCAGGCCCACCTGGCTATTCGCCGCGGAGACGTTGCCGCGGGAAGACAGCAGGTTTCGACGTGCGGTGTCGTCCTGCTTCCGGAACTGGGTCTGGAGGTTGACCAGTTGGCGGAGTTCGTCCTGATACCGGTCCAGGGTGGCCTGGCGCGACTTCGTCGCTCCCTTGGTCTCGATGTCACCCTTCTGCCTGATGATCTTCAGGATCTGGGCCTGGATAGCGAGCTCGGCCTGGCTGGCGTCGGTGACCGCCTTCAAGTCGGTTTTGCGACGGGCAGCGGTCACCGCTTCGGCAGAGGCACTCGCCTTCTGGAAGTCCCGGATCTGCTTCTGGACTTGTTCGATCTCGCGGGCAGCGAGGCCGGTACCGGTGAAGGCCTGGTCGATGCCCTGCCCCTGCAGCCGGGCCCGGTTCACCGTGGCGTTCGGGCTTCCGCTGCTCAAAGTCCGCGTGACGACGGACAGTTCGCGGAGAAGCTCCACCCGCTCCTTCAGGATTTGGTTGAACCGAGGGTTCTGGCTGGTGATCCCGTCCGCGTTGGTGGACCGACGCATCTGGCCGGTGAAGGCCTGAGTGACGTCCTCGATCTTCGCCGCCAGAAGCTCGAACGATTTCGCGAGCTTATCGACCTGAGCTGTCGAGTTCCCGGTGGTGACGTCAATGTTGTAGACGGTATCGTCGGCCATTCAAACTCTACCCTCCCAGCACTCGAGCAAGCGCCAATTGGGCTTCCTGAACGCTGTTGTACTGCGGCGCCTCGGTCTTCTTTTTCTTCCCTCCCAGTGCAGCAGACACCACGCTGGCGAAGGTCTCGTATTGCTGGACCACCTGTGCGGCATGGAAGCCGTAGGTGATCTTGGTGAGCGTCCGCAGGTCTCGAAGAGAATGGCTCCAGTAGACTTCGGAGATGGAGCTCGGCTTACACTTCAAGACCCAGCAGACCGACTCCTCAAAACTCAGGCCTGTGAACCAGTTTCGGAAGGCGACAAGCTCTTGAGTCTCGGCGCGATCGCCTCGGCTGTCGCCTTTGCCTTCTCGATCTGCCTGATAAAAAAATCGAGGCAGTGATCCGACACCCAGTCGAGAATGGCGATGCCGTCGTCGATCGACATGTCGTAGTTGTCCAGGTCGAAGTTTTCGTCCTCGACCAGACCGCTCTTACCCCGCTTGACGAGGACCTCCTTGAGGATCACGTCACGAACCACCGGATCCATCTCGGCCGAGGAGACCCCGTTGATCTCACCGACGATCGCCACAAGTCGATTGAGAAGAGCGAAGGACATGAACAGCTCGTGTGGCTGTCCATTGATCGTAACGAGGAGCTTATCGCTTGGCATTGATTGGGAACCCCAATGAAAAACTCCCGGAGTATTACCCCGGGAGTTATCTAATACAAGGGTTATTACGCCCTCGAGAACAGCTTCGCCTGGGCGTTCTGGAATTCGGAGTAGTTCGGATCCGTCGACACCAGATTGTACAGCGTGAACTCGATCGGCATGTTGCCGAAATCGGAGCTCGTGAAGGCCAGGCTGAAGCCCGCGGTCACGCGGATCTTCGGCAGCAGGAGGGTGATCTCCTTGCCGTTCGCGATCGTGCCGACGACCTTGGCCGATAGGTACGGCTGATCGGCCAGCGAACCGATATCGACCACGTTCACCTTCGACACGCGGGCGCCGACGGCGATGTTCTGCTTGATCCCCGGCGAAACGGTCAGCACGTTCGAAGCGACGGACGACACCTTGCGGATCGTGACCTGGTCGTCGTTGCCGACCTGGATCATGATGTAGCTGCCGGCGGTGATGCCGGTAGCCGACGTCACGGTGACCTCGTCTTCCGGAGCCACGTCGGTGCCGGCGATGACGGCCGAGGTCGTGGTCTCGGTCGTGATCGGAGCCAGCGTGGACCCCTCCAGCCCCAGCGCGTAGGAGATGTTCTTCGAGGTGTATTCATAGGCCTCCATCGTTGCGCTGACGGTATTGCCGGTCATCACACTCGCGACGTTCTGGTTCTTCACGCCCTGGGTCAGGTTGGTGTAGGTCGGCTGGCTGGTGATCGTGAAGTTCTTCACCAGTCCAATCGAGTGGTCGGTCGCGTTCAGATCGAAGAGCGCATCCTGCGCGCCAATCATGACCGTCGCGGTTCCGAGCATAAAGTTGTCAGTACGGGCTTCACCGGCCATTAATCGGCACTCCTAAAAGAGAAAGCACTTGCTGTTCTCTTTTAGTCGTGACATAACTTGGATTCTAAGAATCTATGGGACTCTTACCAATGGAACCGGTTCGTCAATTCACTCTTAGACTTCCTCAGTCTCTATTTGATCAGGTGAAGGATAGAGCAACCGTGAATCGAAGGGACGTGAATAAGGAAATTACCTACATCGTTGAGAGCTACATTGACGAGCAAGCTCGGAAGGACATCGAGCTCATGCGCCAAATGCACGATCGGTTCCAAGCGAAAGTCCAATAAACTTCACCGGACGGGTCTCCGTCCGGGCGACCGGAAGAACAACCACGGGGCTCTTCACCTTCATCATTCCCATTGGGGCTCCGTTGCCGGCGTCCAGGAACGGAAACATTTTGTCCGGCTGCAGCTTGGTGAAGAGGCGACTGATCAGCTTGTCGAGACGAACGATGTTCGTGTCGTTGAGTGTGCTGATCCCAATCAGGGTCTCGATCTCCAGGATGCCGACGTTGACTTCGACCTGAAACTCGGCAGGCCCGATTACGTCGTTATTGGGCCAGCTGTTGGTCTCGGCGTGGGCATCGAATTTGAATACGGCCATGCCGCCGCCGGTTTCGGTAGCGAAATTCTTACAAATATTGAGCACGGACGCCTGTGCGCTTTCATACAGGTCGGTCATTGCAGCACCTCATCGATGATTTTCTTCAGCCGCACCCTCGTCCACCAGCGCATGTAGGGCCCGAGAATGCTGCGGTTCCGCTGACCTCTCCAATTGGTCAGGCGGTAGGCAGCGAGCCTCGAGGGCAGCGTCCCCTCCGGATCGTTGTCGGCAATCCGCTGGAGCCCGGTAAGGCGGAGCGTGACGCGATAACCCTGTCGGAGTTCCTTGGTCCCGTTGTCGAGCGTGAATGGAGCCCGTGTGCCTTGGAAGTTGGTCTGGACGGCGACGGTGCCGAGGAAGGTCGTCGCGTTCATATGATCGAGGGCCTGCTTCAGCTTGCCCTCATACCGATAGAAGCCCGGATTGCGTCGCTTCTGCTTTCGGCGGAGGTATCGTTCCGTCAGGGGACGCCAACGAGGCACCGGCACGCCATCCAGCGACGGCTGCCCGCTCGAACCGATGATCTTCGACGACAAAACCCGGAAGAAGTCCTTGTTGGCCTTCTCCACGGCGATCGCCGCCTGCAGCCCGATTAGGGTCGCCATGTCACGGGTGTGCTCGAGCACCCGGCTGAACACGTTGCCGAAATTGCCTCGCTGAGTGAGCTTGGCGCGGATCACTTCACGAGCGCCTGGCAGACACCGTAGGCGAAGAAGACCTCGACCACGGTGTAGTCCCCCAACTTGTCGTTGACCTGGAGAGTCACCGGTGTGGTCACCGTATACCGACGCTCGTCGATATGAGTGATGTCGGTGATCAGATCCTGCTTCTCGATGTGAACCCAAACATCACCGAGAGCGACCGGAACGGTGTCGGTCTCGAGCCCGGTCACCGGATCCACGATCTTCTGCATGCGGCTCCAGGCCAGCTTGCGGTCGACCTCGACCAGCTCGAACAGCCGGTAGATTGTGGTGGCGAGATCACTCTCCCCTCTCGACAGGACCAGGTAATGGCGGCCGACCTCGGTGCCGAACACGTTCCCCGCGGCGACCATTGAGGCCGGATCGACCTTGAGGAAGACCTTGTCCGGCGCCGGGCTGGTGAGCTCGCCGAGGAACCGCAGCCCGTCGTCTCGAACGAAGGTGCTGCGGTAGCGCTTCATCACGTTCTTCAGGCGCATGGTTACACCCCTGTGAACACGTCGGCCGGGGTCGAGAGCAGGAAGTAGGAGCGGTCGCCGGTGCTGTCACCGGGCACCAGGTCGTCGATGATATCGTTGTAGGCGGAGGTGGCGGTGTCGATCAGCGCCCGGAAGTCGATGTCGGCGAAGCGCTGGAAGCTGGATTGGTCCGACTTCTCGATCTGGTTCACCCGCAGCTTCAGGGCCTCGGCGCTGAAGCTCATGATCGACCGGTACAGGACAGCGTTATTGGCCTGCAGCAGGATGTGAGCGTCGGCGCTGGCCAGCGCCGTGCGGATCTCTTCCGGAACAGCGTAGTACGCGCCGAGGAGATCGATGTCCCCATCGGCCAGCTCGTCGGCGGAGAAGCCGAGGAAAGCACGAACCTCGTCGGGCCCGACCAACAGCGGAGGCTCGTCGACGAGGAGGTAGGTCTGCCTCTGGCTGTAGCCGAAGCCGGCATAGGTGAAGGAGACAGTTATCGTCCGCTTCTCGACCGCATCGGTCTTGGCGTTCTCGGACGCCGGCACGGTGACGGTGACGAAGGTGGTCGTGGCATCCGTGCCGATCGGCGTGGAGGTTCCGTTTAGGCTCCAGACCACCGACCCGATCTCGGGCACGACGAATTCCCCGCCGACCATCAGGTCGAACCGCAGCGTGACGTTCTGGTCAGCGGGGAAGCGCTTCATTTGGAACGGCCTCGAGCCTTGGGTGCAGGAGCGGGCGTCGGCGCCGGTGCTTCGGCCTCAGGCGCAAACGATGCCACGTAGGCCTCGATCGCAATCTCCGGAGCCTCCTCCCAGTACTTGGCGAAGTCGGCGTCGTTGGCCGCTTCGGGGAGGTCGGTTCTGAGGATCTCGACCTGTTGGGTTGCACAACGGTCGTTGATGAAACGGGTGTTGCGAACGACCGAAGGGCGCCGGCGCTGAATGATCTGACCAGCCGGGTCGTAGAGCGTGAACGGGCCGGTGGTTTTCACAATGAGCATGAGCAGTTCGGGGGGCCGGAGCCCCCCGTCCCTTCGTTAGGCGCTGTAGTCGAAGACCTCGCGGGTTCCCGGGAAGACGATCCGGTAGCCCGAGTTCTGGGTCCGGTAGACGTCGACCGTCTGGTTCTGCACCGAGCGCTCCGACTCCTGGATCAGCGAGCCGCTCTCGATCAGCTCCTCCAGGGTATCGCCGCGGCTGAAGCCGACCAGCTTGTTGGCGGGCGCCGTGGTGGAGAGCACGAAGTCCACCGTGCCGGTCAGCATCGGCACGCCCTGCATCCGGAAGCCGGTGGCGGCCAGGTTCTCGGCATCCGTGCGGGTGTTGTTGCTGGTCGGTACCGCGAACAGCATCAGCCACTGCAGGTAGGAGTCGTAGTTGCCGACCACGGTGTCGATCGGGTAACCTGTCTTGGCCCGTGCCACCAGCCACGCCAGCAGGTGCTTGTAGCTCAGCAGGCCGTTGGTGGCATTGCCGATCAGGGTGCTGTTGAACGAGGACTGGTCCACCTCGGTCGCAGCCGCGTTCAGGCCGTCGCCGTTCAGCAGGACGCTGGTGGCCCATTTGACCTTGCTGATATCCGCCTGGCGCAGGGCCCGGTTGATATAGGGGGTCATGATGTCCAGCGACACCCGGCGATTGAACTCGTAGGTGGTCCGGAAGCCGACGCCGTGCTTGTAGAACTTCACGGTCTTCTCGGAGGCACGGATCGACCACACCGGGATGCGGGCGCCTTCGGCGATCTCGCGGGTGATGTCATAGTCACCGGCGGCGTCATCGACCACGGTCGACAGCAGCTCGATACCCGAAATGGTCCGGGAGCCGGCCAGCATCGGAGCGACCTGCTCGAAGTTGGTCTGCTTGTACTTCCACTGGACCACATCGTCGATGACCTCCGGGAAGAGCGCACGCACTCCCGGGAAGGTCTGGAAGGTCTCCGCCGCGGCCTGCAGGAACACCCCCTGCTTCAGGTCGTCCTTGACCGGCAGGCCGAGGTGGGCCAGGGCGGCCTCATAGCCGCTCAGGCCGGAAGCCTTGATGCCTTCGTCGGCCGACAGCCGAGGGTCGATCTTGACCGTCAGGTAGTCGCGCAGGTTGAGGCCGAAACTGGAGGCCTCCGCGACGAGCTTCAGCCCAGCTTCCTTGGAAGCGTGGGGGCTGTCCGAGCGCAGCGAGCCGAGGAACTCGACGCCTTCCCGCTTGATCTCGGTGAGGGAACGGATATGCGACATAGTTCAGGGGCTCCTTACTGCTTGAGCACGACGGCAAAGCCGGTGCCGACTTCGACGACGATGGGCATGGTGTCCGCCTCCGTGGTGGCCTTCTTGACCACGCCGGCGGTGGCGCTGCCGGTGATGCGATCGCCGATGGCGATGGCTCCGGTCGTCGGCAGCTTGTCGATGAACTTCAGCGCGACGGTGCCGACCAGGCCACCGGAAGCGCTGCGGTTCTCGACCACCTCGAGGCGGCCCAGGACGAACTCATCCGCGACAGCCAGCTTGACCTGGTTGGGGGCCGACTCATCGAGCGAGACGGCCTTACCGATGTCGGCGGCGGTGATGCCCGCTGCCAGATTGAAGGTCAGGTTCCAGTCATTGAACTTGAAGCCGCGAAGGCTGACCCCAAAAGAAACCGACGCCATGATTGATCCTCCTTAGCGGCGCGACTTGAAGCCGTCGTAGCTGGCGGTCAGCTTGACCTCCGGCTTTTCGACGGTGGTGGCGGGCTTGGACGCTCCGCCCTCGGGAAGCAGGTTCACCAGGTTCAGCTGGCTGGCCTTGATCGCCTCGATGCTCGCGGCGATGTCCTTGGGCTCCTCCGGGTCCTTGGTCCCGGCGGCGATGAGAGCCTTCTTGGCGTGGTCCGCCAGGAAGGGGCGGGCGAGCTCCAGCTCGGCCTCGGCCGCATCGAGTTTCGCCTGCACCTCGGTGGTGGAGGTACCCGCAGCGGCCTTCAGGCCATCACGCTCGGTGGTGACCTCGGCAAGCTCCGCCTTCAGGCGCTCGATTTCGGCAGTGGCCGTCTTGAGCTCGACGGTGAGCGTGGCCTTGGCCGTGGTGGCCTCGGTCAGCCCGGCGACGAGTTCAGACAGGTCCATGGAAGGGTCCTCTTTGTACGATGCGATGAGCATCTGGGCCTCGAACGGGATGCCCGAGGCGGCTAGTCGCTCCCGCGAGCCCTCGGCCAGCTTGGCCTTGGCACGGGAAACGATCTTGGGATCCTTGGAAGCACCGCGGCTCACCAAGGACATCTCTGACCAGTTCTCGAGGCCGGCGATGGTGACGTAGACGCCATCCTTGCCGACCTCGTGGCCCTCGGCGCAGGTGCGCTCCCAGATGTGGAAGTAATCGCCCGCGCGGTAGTCGTATCCGCACTCCGAGCAGAGAAGATGCTTGCCCAGGACACCGACGCTGACCTCGTCCAGCACCGCGTTGTTGATGCTGGCGATTAGGTCCTTGCCCTCCTCGTTCGGGATGTAGAATTGGGCCCGGAGCTCGGAATCGTTGCTGTTCGGGAGGTCGAACACCTCGGCGTAGAACACCCGGCCGACTGGCAGCTCCATACCCTGCTGGTGCAGGGTATGGAGCGGAACCGACATCGTGCCGGCGTTCAGCTGCGAGGCCATTTCAACCAGAGTGGACCGAGTGAACCGGGCGCCTTCGAAGATCGAGCCTCGCTTGTTCAGCGGCTTGGTCGCCACGGCGGCGGCTTCGAAGACAGTCAGCTTCGAGACGTCGATATCATCCCCGGCAACGGCCTTGATCCGCTGCTCAACCTTGGGAGTGATCTCGATCGACTTCGCCATCTGGCCCTGCCTCAAATATCCGATGCTGTGTTTAACATTGACACATCCACTATTCTCAGACTCTTGAAGAATCACTTCTTCACAGCATTTGATTTGGAGGCGTTCTTGTCTTTCGGAGCGAGCGCCCGATCCATCGACGATATTCTGGACGGTCCGTCAGTGGCGCCGTCGGCCGGAGCTGGGCTCATGAAACCAGTGCCAGACAGCTCAGGGACGGCGTCCGGGCGGATCCGGTTGAACATCTCGATGTGGAAGTCGTCGTCCGAGATCAGGCCGTAGGACAGGAGCGTCAGGTAGCGGGCCTGCTTCTGGGTGAGGTGGGTCTCGAGCTCGAGGTCAGGACGCAGCTCGACGTTATCAAACCCCACGGTGACGATGCTCTCGGATCCAGTCAGGCGCAGGGCGAAGGTAAAGGCCTGGCTCAGCAGGTCGGCGACCGGACCGTTCAGCTGCTCGGCATTCCGGCTGAAGATCAGGGCTTCGACGGAGGCGGTGTTAACACCACTCTCGCCGCGGCCGATGACCGAGGACATGGTCTTCAGGGCCGCCTGGTTCTGAGCGTTGAGGGTCTCGATCACCTCCTTGATCTGGAGGCTCGCGCCAGGGTTCTTGTCGTTGAGGATCTTCGCTTCGACGGAGTCGTAGTGGATGAAGGCCTGATCCGGACGGCTCAGGCCGGAGATGACGCCCTGGAGCTCGGACAGCCGGGCGTCCAGGAACTCCTTCATCTTGGTTTCGTTGGTCTTGCACTCCGGAGGGGCATTCTTCCGAAGCACCTCCTCCAGCACCGAGATTTCCAGGCGAGGGAAGCCCGTCACCTGCATGATCCGGTAGAGGGTGTTGATGACAGCCTGACGCGCGGCGATGGTGTTGATCGCGGCGGTGAAGGGACTGGTCGAGTAGATCGTGGTCGGGTCCTGCCGGTAGAAGGTCAGGAAGAAGCTCGGGAGGTCGAGCGAGATGCGCTCCGAGGACCCGGTCGGCACCTGCTCCGGGAAATACACGCCGGGCGACTTTTCGGTGAACTCGAGGGTGCCGGGATCCACCAGGCGGAGCTCGGTCGGCAGCAGGGTCTTGTCGACCACCAGCTCGGCCGCGCACGCGCCGCGGATCAGGGCGAACCACCGCAGCTGCTCGCACAAGGCGACCAGAGACTTCTTGATGAGGAAGTTGGCCGGCTTGGTGTAGTCGGTGCGGGTCGTCAGCGAGAGGAGGATCTGCTGGAGGGTCTTGTGACCCTCGCGATCGATGTTCCCTTCGAGGTCGCGAACGTAGAAGTAGGGCTCGGTGTCGGCGGACGTCAGGTAGGCGTTTAGTGCCGCGCTGAGATCCGGGTCGACCTTGGCGAGCTGCTGAATGAGGGACTGGCTGTTGCCGGCCAGGCGGGTCGTGTAGATGTCGTCGAGGTGGTCGCGGTAGGCTGGCTTCGACAGAACGGCGGTGTTCGACGACGCATTATAGGTCGAAGTGAACGAACTGCCCTTATCACTCGTCCTCTTCTTTGGGAAGATGACGCTAAGAATGCCGCCGGCCATACATTAGATCCTCGCAGGATTAAGGCTACTAATATGGAAAGTACAACCCGTTTTCAACCCTTCTTTTGCTTGACCCTATCAGCGGCGAATTGTGCATAGGCACAGTAGCGGTCAGAATGCCGAAGTTCGTCCTGACCTCGGTGTTGCTGAGAGCAATGATCAGGTTCCGAAGTTGAAGCCCGGCTTTGAGGAACGCGAGGCTGTGATGGAAGTGGTCTTGACCCGTCAGCTTCTTCCACTCAGCGGGCTTCTCCGGTTGCTCGTCACGAACCTGATCCCGCAGGTGCTCGATGATGGTCTGCCTGTAATGGCCATACCCGGACATCCGAATGCTGCGTCGACGGATGTCCTTGGCGACCGCGTCCAGCGCCATGGTCCGGTTGATCTGACCGTGGGTGATGTTGTCGTACTGATCCTTGACCGGGTTGAACTCCTTGGTGCCGCGGTATTCCAGCGGCAGGATCTTCCCTTCGGAGATGTCACGGATCTCCTCGGCCGTGGGGGTATAGGGATGACGGTCGATGCCGCCGGCGACGATGTTGTACTGCTTGCAGAGAGCACGAACGAAGTCGGGCAGCTCCTGAACTGGAACGGCCTCGAACCGAAAGACCTCGAGCTGCTCGACCGGACCTGTCGCCAATGTCACGTGGGCGACAAGGCCCATATCGATGCCGATCGACACGGGCACATCCGGGCCGACGTCCGGTACACCGGGCTGCTCATCGCGGAAGCAGGCACGGATCACCTCCTCCTCGAGCCGGATGTTGCCGTCCGAGTAGGTCTCGCCGAGCACCGTGTTGAAGAAGCCTCGGAGGTAGTCGCGCTGGCGGTACTTCAGCAGCTGGCCGAGGATGTAGGGCAGATCGAGCTTGCCGGTGGAAAACGGCGTGACGTAGTAACCCCGAGCGTGCTTCCGGCTCGGGTGCTTGGCGACCCACTGGCGAAACGAGGGATCGGTGAGATCCAGCGCCCGATGACATTTCGGACACCAGATGTAGGACTCCATGATGTCGATCTCGTCGGCGATCGACTGCGTGATGTCGGAGAGCTTCTCGATGTTGTCGGAGAGCCCCGGGATGAGGCAGAAATCCCTGTTGAACTGCGGCCAGGACCAGTGGTTACAGCGGGAGCAGCGGACCATGTAGTGCAACTGGTCCGAGGCCTGGTAACTCAGATCGATCCCGAACCCAGGAAAGGTTGGGGTCGAGAAGCGCTGCGAGATGCGGTGGATGGAGTTCTGCAGGCGGCTGTTGAACAGCACGAGCATGTCCTGCGGGGATAGGTCCACCTCGTCGTTGAAGATCGCGTCGGCCGATGTCGAGGTCGCGTCCGCCTCGGTGCAGCCGGTCAGGTAGAGGAACGACCGGCCGAACTGCATGATGTTCATCGACCGGACGGCGCCCTGGTCGTGCTCCCGGTTGAAGATGGCATCGGCGTCGACGATCGGCTTCACGCGGGTTTGGCTGACGCGCTTGTAGAGCTTCTCCTCAGGCAGGGTGAACAACGCGGACAGGCCCTGGTTGCGCACCAGGAAGCCGAGCATCTTCCGGATCTGCACCTCGGTCAGCCCCACCTGGGAGCACTTGATGACGTCCAGGTTGGGGTGCATGTCGTCAAGGATGGCCCGCTGGAACTCGTACCCCTTGATCGAGAATGGGCGACCCTTGATCGTGGTGTTCTTCTCGACCCAGTCGGTCATTGATACGGCAGCACTGTCCAGGGTGAACCTGGACCGGAAATCCGACTGGAAGTCCGTGCCGAAGCTCACTCTTCGTCCGACGCCGCGGAGATGGCGATCTGGGTCTTGTGGACCTCGAGGACGCCGACGAGGTTGGTTTCTGGGATGGTGGGGGTGATCTCGAAGACGTCGTAGTCGCCTTCCTTGTTGAAGACGAAGGCCAGAACCCCTTCGATCTTCCCCTCTTTGGCCTCGGCTAGGAGGGTCTCCAGACCCTTGACGATCGAATCCTGAGCGATGGCCAGGGGGGTTCGCAGCGACGCGACATTGGACATGCATTTGCTCCACGCAGGAGTGAGACGTCCTATATACGGTGGTCAGCCACTGTTTTGAAGGTATTTCTACAGTACATGCGAACTAGATCTGCGGCCTGATGAGTACATATCAACCTACCAAATTCGGTCTTTCTGAATTTCGATCCACCCCCTACATATGCCCCAACAAATTCATCCCATGAGGATCTAATGCAGCCATACGACTACTATCCGAAGCTGGACGGGCTGAACATTGTGCTCGGGTTCGTCGGTGACGACCCGGTTGGGTATCTGGAGGGACCGAACTGCCCCTATGACGAGGTGACGAAGGCTGCACTGCGGGGTCTTGTCACGAATGTGAACCACCATCCGATCGGGGTAACGGACGCAGAGGTCGAGAAGCTCGACATCGAGAGCGAGGCGATCGCGCTCTACCAGGAGACCAAGGAGTTCCGGGCCCGCGCCCAGAGCAGCGGCGAGGTCGGTGACCAGGCCGCGGCCCTGCGTGTGGCCAACTCTCTGCTGGAAAAGCTGCTCAACATCCGCGAGCGGGCTCACAACCTCAAGGAGAACGTCGCCTGGAAGAAGAAGATCCTCCAGTTCATTGAGGACGTCCTCGACGACGAACAGAGGATCGAGTTCGACAATCGTCTGGCGGCTGAAATCGAGGTGGCACGATGACCCAGCGCATTTTTGGTGACTACGCGCCGATTTACTGGGCCAACGGCCTTCCCGCGATCCCGCTGATGTACCAGGACAAGCGGCCGATCATTCAGGATTGGTCTCGCTTTTCCGAGGTTTTCCCGACCGATCAGGAACAGGAGGAGTGGACGAGGCGGTATTTTGACAACAACATCGGCATCGTCCTGGGCCCCCAATCCGGTCTGACGATGATCGACATCGACACCGAGGATGAGGGTCTGATCAAGGACATCCTCGAGATCCTGCCCCCCTCGCCCTGGCACCGAAAGGGGCGCAAGGGCGTCATGCTCGCCTACAAATTCTCCGGCATCCAGACGTTCCGTATCAAGGAAGCGTCGGGCAAGATGCTGGTCGAGTGCCTGAGCAGCAAGACCCAGATCGTCCTGCCCCCGTCGATCCACCCGGACACAAAGCGGCCATACGAGGCCAACTGCAACCTCTTCGACGTGGTCGGCGACTTGGTCGAGCTGCCGAGCCAGGTGGAGAGCCTCCTCCGCGGCTTGTTCAAGGACCGCGGAATCGAGCTCAGTCACTCGGGCTGGACCCGGGTGACCGACTATGTCTCGGTCGGCAGCCGGGACGTGAAGATGACATCGGTCGCCGGCTTCTTCGCCCAGGGTGTGACCCGAGGTGAGATGACCGTGCTCGAGGCCATGGAGCGGATGCGCGCCTGGCACAGCACCTGCACCGAGAAGATCGCCGGCGATGACGTCGACATCGAGAAGGGCGTCAACAACCTCATCAAGTTCCTGATCGGCGACGTGCTCGACAAGGGCAAGATGCTGCCGATCGGGTGGGACGCCGGCCTGTCGGACGTCGACAAGAAGGCGATGGGGCTCGAGTTCACCGTCGACAACGAGGAGTGGGACTACGAGCGGATCCGGGACTACCTCAAGGAGGAGTTCGAGAAGTTCGAGCCGGACACGCAGGGCCGCATGAACGCGGTCGAGTACGTGCTGCGCAAGATCTCTTCCAGCGATCGCATCACCTCGCTCGATGCTGACCGGATCTTCCGGTACATCGTCGACGTCGGCGGCATGCGGCTCAACCTATCGAACCTGCGTCGGCGTGTGGTCGAGCTGCAGAAGGGCGACTTCCAGGGCATCAACCACACCGAGATCGCAGCCCAGATCAAGAAGGAGCTCGAGGAGATCACCCCCCACGCCCATGTTGGGGGAAATTTCTGGCGCTATGGTGGCTCCCACTGGGAGATCGTCGACCGCAGCGAGCTGCTGCGCATCGTCGCCGAGCGCTATGGCAACTACATCGCGGCCAAGCGTGCCGGCGACCATAAGGGTGTGCTCGACATTCTCGGATCGCTGCTGCCCCAGCAGCTGACCACCGATGACGTCCGCGGCATCAACTTCGCCAATGGCGTGCTTCTCGAAAACGGCGCGGTGGTGGAGCACAACCCGGCCTTCGGCATGCAGTACACCCTGCCCTACCGCTTCGTGCCGAACATCGGCCGCGAGGCGACGCGCTGGCACGCCTTCCTGGAGCGCGTCTGGGGCGCCGACGAGGACTACGAGGACAAGGTCCGAGCCCTCCAGGAGGCCATGTGTGCGACGATGTTCGGCATGGGGCCCCGATTCCAGCGCGCGGTGCTCTGCTACGGGGTCGCGAAGACCGGCAAGTCCCAGCTGCTGACGATCGTCAAGAACCTGATGCCGTCGGAGGCCCGATCGGCCTGCCCTCCGGACATGTGGGGTGACAAGTTCGCGCCGGCGACCATGTACGGCAAGCTGATCAACGTCTGCGGCGAGCTATCGGAAACGAAGAACGTCGACGGACAGCGGTTCAAGCAGACGATCGACGGCGAGGAGATGGCGGGCCAGTACAAGGGCCAGCAAATCTTCCACTTCCGACCGCGCTGCATGCACTGGTTCGCCTCGAACCACATGCCGAAGACCGACGACACCTCAGGGGGCTTCAACCGGCGCTGGCTGGTGCTGACGTTCAACAGCCCGATCGACAATTCCGAGCGGATCCTGGATTTCGGCGACATCGTCGCCGCCGAGGAGCGTGAGGCGATCGTCTCATGGGTGATTGAGGCCTTGCCTCGGGTCCGTCAGATCCCTGATTTCACTCTCCCGGAGTCCCACAAGAAGATGATCGACGAGATGGCGGCAGGGAATAATAGCGTGCGCCATTTTTTTATGACGGGGGGTCGCGTGACGGTCGATCCTACGATCACGGACGTGACCTCCGAAAAGAAACTCTACGCCGCCTACTGGTCCTTCTGCATCTCGGGGGTGGGTGCGCGGCCTGTCACTACGACGAAATTCACTCGTCGAGTTCGGGACTTGGCGGGCGACCTGGGGTTCAAGGAGGTCCCGGGTGGGTGGAGTGGCCTCACAGTCAAGGATGTGGCCGGCCAGGCTCGACTCTGATCCCCGAAGAGCTCGTGCGCGAGCTCGATCGAAGGGTCGAGAAGGGTGTTTCGGACTGGAACTGGGCTGATACGAGGGTGGACCGCTAGGTCCACCCTTCCTATTATGGAGCCTCCCGAGCGTCAGTTTTCCTAGGCAATTTTCATGATCCGTTTCAGCTATGTGTTTTGTGGCGTCCTCGCACTGGCACTGTGCGGAGTCGCCCTTGAAAGCCAGTTGCCACAGCGGATCGCGGCCCGGTTTGGGTGGTGGCCAGAGGTGATGGGGCCGGCGCGGTATGTGGACGAAGCTGCCGCCGAGCTCCAAGAGGTCTACCCAACTCGCAAAGCCGACATCGTGATGTTGGGGGACAGCCTGACGGCTGCCGCCGATTGGAGAGAGCTTCTGCCGAATTGGGACGTCGTGAACCGAGGAGTTGCGGGTGAGACCATCAGGGAAATTTCAGCCCGGGTGGATGCCGTGGGCCGACTCCACCCCCGCGTCGTGTTTCTGATGGCCGGAACGAACGATCTGATGGTCGGCCAGACGCCTAATGAGGTCGCCGAGTCCTACAGACTTATCCTCGATCGCCTGCAAAGTACAGGTGCGAAGGTGGTGGTTCAGCCGGTTCTGCACGTTGCCAAGGATCGCAATACGGTTGGTATACAGCGTTTCTGGTACAATCGGCGGAACGATGCAATCAGCGACGTCAACGCGCGGATCCGCGCCATCGCGGAGAAGCGCGGCCTGGTGTTCCTCGATCTCAACGAGACCATCGCGCCGGATGGGGTATTGGCGGATGACCTCACTAGCGACGGGACGCACCTGCGCGCTCCCGCGTATCTCCTCTGGGCGAAGGCCATCAACGATGTTCTCTCTGCACCGGGCCTCCTAGCAGAAAGGCGATCATGATCAACGAGTTCGCTGATGCCTCGAAGACCAAACACCGACGCTCTCTGAGGAGAGCGCTTCAGAACTGGCTATTTCCGATGTTTTCGGAGATGCCGCGTGAGCTACTGCGGGTTCGGTTCGCTCGCTTCGCTCTCTGTTCTGCTCGATACGCTTGGTTCGTGCTCGCACTGCGACGGCTGCGCGTTACGAGCGGAGGAGAGGGGGTCGCGAAGACGACCCTGAAGCACAACCTTAGAGGCATGTTCGATCTCCATGCGGAGCGTTCCACCCGCTTGATCTACCCGATCGCCATGTGGGCCGCGGCCCGCAGAGTGTCTCTTGCCAACCTCAAGGTTCTGACGGTGGGTCCTCGAACCGAGGGCGAGATATACACCCTGGTAGCGCACGGTTTCCGCCGGCGGAACATCACCGGGCTCGATCTGATCTCCTACTCGCCCATCGTTGACCTCGGTGACATGCACGCCATGGCCTACCCCGACGCCAGCTTCGACGTTGTGCTCGCCGGCTGGGTGCTTTCGTACTCAGACCGGAAGAAGACCGCCGCGGCCGAGATTGCTCGGGTGACCAAGCCGGGTGGGATCGTCGCCGTCGGTGTGGAGTGGGGTCGCAAGAGTCCTGAGGAGGTGGCCGCGGAGAGGACCGGATACATCGTCGGCTCCGCCACCAGACTAAGATCGGCGGAGGAGATCCTCGCGCTCTTTGGTGACCAGGTCGATAGGGTTTATGCTAAGGTGGACGACCAGGACATCGCCGGCGAGGATGTTGGAGACCTACTGGTGATTTTTCGCCTGAGATAGAGGGGTGAAATGTACAATCCCCAGTACGATATCGGAGGGGATCCAGGGGCCGGCTCTCCGCAAGACTTCCTGTGGGTGATCGGCTTTCTCATCTTCTTCGTGATATTCATGTGGATAGCTAAGTTTTGGTGGGATCGTGATTGAGATTCCTGTTGCCGGCACTGACCGGGTGATGCTGGTCGACGATGAGGTCGCCGACCAGGCTGATCGCATGCGTTGGCGCTGGGTCGCCGGCCAGGTCATCAATGAGGGTGGGATGGTGAATTTCGGTCTATACGGCCGGAAACGGGCGAAATTTGTTGATGGTGACCCCTTCAACTGCACAAGCAGCAACCTGCAAGGGGTCGGTGGTGACCGATCTGGACGGAAACGCAACCGGATCGGGTCGTCCGGCGTGAAGGACGTTCGTTGGGACAAGTCCCGGAACCAGTGGAAGACGTCGAAGGGCAGAACCTTCAAGAACCTGGATGATGCTGCGGATTTTGTTCGCGATGAGGGTTAGAGCGAAGGTCTGGATGGGTTTGGGGGCGGCTTCGGCCGCCTTTTTTATTTGCTAGCATGAATACTAGTACCTGAAATTCTGAAAATTTTCCCGAGGCATTTCCGACATCATCGCCCCAGGCCGTCCCTTTCCCGGCCAGAAAAGGGCACCACCCTACGCGCGCGTTCCTTCCCTCTCGCGGGAAAAGAGAACAAATAAGGAACATCTGCTAACTATCTGTATTCACTCACTTCTTGTTAGGAATATGTACTTATTGAGTTTATCGTCCGAAACGCGCTTGATGAAACTCCCTTCGGGGACCGGGCAGACCACCGCCGCAAGAGACCTTCGGGGCTCAACGCCACAGGTGCGACCGGAAACCGGAAACCCGGCCGAAACGGCCGCTAGACACGGAAAGGCAAGACAATGGCGCAGACGATTGCAGAACGGGCCGCGAAGGCGAAGGAAGCGGCCGACAAGGCGAAGGCGAAGGCCGACGCGCTGGACCGGCAGGCGGCGGAAGCCGCAGCCGACAAGAGGATCGACACTTTCGCGGCCGTCATGGACGTGGCCACGGCTTCGTTCACCGGTTCCCGCCGGTCACAGGTGCTGGCATGCACCGCGATCGGTTTCGCGATCGTGGCAACCGCCGCCGGATGGGTCGACGGAAAGTCGGTCGGTCTGGTCGAGGCGGTGGAACGGGCCCGGGCGTACATCACCGGTCAGGACAAGGCCGAGATGTCCGGCACCGACAAGGCGACGTTCAAGCGTGCGAAGGCCGTCGCCAGCCGCGTTGTGAAGGCGGACGCGACATTCCGTGCCACCCTGGCACAGTCGGCCAGCGTGCAGGACGGCATGGCGTTGCTCATGACGTCGCTGGACGCCGAGCACCCCGCCCGCCATATCGCCACGGTCGCGGACCTGGATGGTGTGCTGTTCCCGGCGAAGGCGGCGAAGGCGCCGGAGTCGCCGTGGGTCCGCCTCGCGAAAGCGATGGTCACCCGCGTCGAGAAGCTGGCCGAAGACGGCGGGCCGTCGGGGGAGGAATTGGCCGACCTGGAAACGGCCCTGTCCACCCTGATCGACAATGTCGATCCCGGCATCATCGATCGTATCGTGGCGCGGCGCGCGGCGACCGTGGCGCAAGGCGACGCGGAGCGTCTGGCCGCGGAACTTGACGCCGAAGACGAGGAACAGCGTCAGGCCGCCTGACCCGCGCCCGTCCACACCCACACTCACGACCCCGCCCGGCTTCCGGGCGGGGCCGGAGGCGTTCACCCGTTCGCGCAGGGAGGCGTGCGATGTTCTCTGACTGGTGCAGCAACCCGAAGGCCGGGCATGGCCAATTGATGCGCGCCGGCATGCAAATTCGGGAACAGCGGCGGGCCGATGCGGTGGTCCGGTCGCACAACCGAAGAATTTTCTTCAACGCGGACAAGCCCGGCACGCGCTGGGAACCGCCGGTGACCGCCGACACGCGGCGCCGCAAGGTGTGGTCCGCGACCTGAAAGGAGGTGAGCTAGGTTCTCTAGGCGACTCTTATTACCCACCGCCCCGTCGCGAGCTAGACCGACGGGGCCTGCCCAAGGCTTGACATGAACACGCGTGGTTTACCCCGGCTGGTCGCTCCAGCCGGGGTTTTCGCGTTGCCATCCAGGCCCAGAGTGCCGCTCTGGGCCTGGATGGCAATACGATTCCCGAGGAGGAACCAATGTATGTGATCGCTTATGGAATGGTGATGCTGACCCTCGCGCTCGGAGTGATCATGTCGCTTCTGGTGGTGGGTTAGTGGGAGAGGGTGAGGACCCCGAACCCGAGATACCAGCGAGAATGAGCGGCAGACGGAGAGGACCCCGAATTTGGGTCGAACCGCACGGGGTTGTGAGAAGTGGACGTGATTCCGGGTGGGGGTGGCCAAGCGGTTGAAATCGCTTGGCTTTTTTGGGCCTTGAATTTACTTCCTTCCCCTCTAGTGACTATTTTCTATACGTTTAAACGTCTAGGTAGGTATATATAAAGTATAGAAAAAGAGGTTAGAAATATGGAAACAACGTGTTAGGAGGACGGGAAGTAAACATTGATGATCCTGAGGCGTGAGAATGCCTGAATTAATGCCCCATGACGCCCCCCTGGTCAAGACCAAACGTGGTCGACCAAAACTCCCTATTATCAACAGGTTGCTGAAGTGCCTCGAAATCCCTAACTACGACGTCGAGCACCTGCTCCGTCCCCGCCCAGATTGGCCTTTGGGCCTCGAGGACACCGACTGGCTATGGGTCGGCCCTGTCGAGAAGTCCGGGCTCAAGAAGCGCCGGACCTTCAACCAGTATGAGGAGTTGGTCACCTACGTGGGTGGTCGGTTCAAGCGCGAGCAATTCTACATCGACGGCACCTACCGCGCCGCGTCACGCGTGCTCTACGAGCAGTTCGTCGGCCCCATCCCCGCCCACCTCGCCATCCGGCGCATCAAGTATCACGGGCACGATGCCGACTGCATCAACCCCTTCTGCATGAAGCTGCGCCCTCGGTCTCTGCTCGCCGAGCTGCAGCGGGAGATCGTTCAGGCCCACGACCTGGATGAGGACGGAGTCCCCGTCTTCTCCGACGAGGAACTCGCCGAGGAAACCGCCGAGGAGCTGGTCTCCTACTGGAACTCGTTCACCCCGGACCAGTTCTCCGCGTGGTTGACGAACCGCCTCCGACCCAGCGACATCCCCGAGCATCACGCCGCCCTCGCCCACATCCAGGACCGGGACCTCATCCAGGCCGTGGAACGCATCCTGAGGAACATCCGATGATCACCTACACCATGGGCGACGTCGACGCCGCCCTCCGCGCGATCTTCGGCCCGCACTACGACCCCCACGATCGCACCATCCACATGGACAGAGCCGCGGCCAGGTGTTTCGTCGAGCAGCGCCCCGAGGATCGCCACACCCAGGTTCTGCGCGCCGCCCTCACTCACCTCCGGAAGACCGGCGTCATCCTGCCTGAGGACGTGAGATGACCATCAGAATCTCGTTCGATCAGCCCACCAAGGAAGAGGGCTTCGCCGAAGGTGGCTACTTCCACCCTGCGGGGGTGGCAATCGAATATGTCGGCAACGGCGAGTACACCCTCAGGCCCACTTACAGCGACGGTAGGATAGCCTCCCACGGCACCATCATCCCCCGGAACGCCATCCCCGCCCTCATCCGGGCCCTGGAGGACGTCTGCGGCGACGCTGCGTGACTCGCCGACCCTCCCCGCTACCTGCGTAGCCCAGCCGCCTCCCCCGCCCTCAGCGGGCTTCTAAACGCGATAGAGGCGCGCAAGCAGAAACACTATTGCCGAGGTTGATACCAACCACATTTGCACTCAACCCCGCCCCCGCCCACACTCCCCCCGAGACCACAACCCATCCCTGAGAGGGACAAATGCAAATCGCCAGCATCAGCGGCCTCGACAACGATGTGCTTCGTTTCTCCTTCACCAACGGTTCCACATTGGAACTGCGGGACACCGGTCAGTCGTGCTGCGAATCCCGCTACATGACCTGTGACGACGACCTCAAGCCCATCATCGGCGCCACCCTGCTCGGGTGGGAGATCCGCGACGTCACCTACGATGGTGACGACTACGACGTTCACGAGATCCAGTTCCTGGTCGTGAACACCTCCCAGGGCTCCTTCACCGTCGCCAACCACAACGAGCACAACGGCTACTACGGCGGCTTCTCGATCGAGGAGCAGTGGACCCACCCTGCAACCCATCCCTGAGAGGGACAAATGACCCAGCTGATCACCACCGCCCAGATCAAGGCGGCGAACCTGGCCGCCATCGAGAACCAGACTCTCGCGGCCATCAAGCCCAACTTCGACAACACCGGCCGGTGCAGCTACCTCGCCGGCTGCGCCATCAGTGTCGCCATGTCACCCGAGACCCTCTCGGTCATCCGCGAGGAGCGCTCCGACGGCGAGAACATTCGTGAGCTCGTTGATATGGGCGTCGTGTCCGTCGAGGACACCACGCTCGCCTACCGGCTGCAGGGCCTCCACGACAAGCTCGCCCTCAGCGGGTTCATCGACGACTGGACCATCGCGTGGTTCCGCGCCCTTGCCCCCTACGAGGGCCAGCGCATCACGATCGAGCACTACCGGTCCGTGATCGAGGCGCTCTGAATGCGTGACACCCTCGACGACGCCATCAACCACGCCAAGGCCCATCCAGCGCCTTACACCTGGTACGTCTACGAGACGCCGTCGGGCAAATTCATCATCAGCGACTACCCGCCCACGTCCTGGCCCAGTTTCATACACAGGGCCACGATCTAATTCCCGCGAGGAACCAATGACCCAGTTCAAGCACACTCCCGAAGAGGCCCGCACCAAGTGGGTCGAGGCCCTCCGCTCCGGCGAATACCAGCAGGGCAAGCACCAGCTGCGCGACGGCGACGGTTTCTGCTGCCTCGGCGTGGCCTGCGATCTGTTCGCCAAACTCGAGGGGATCGGCGAGTGGGACAACGGCCACTTCAAGATCCAGCACGAGCGCGAATTCGGCGTCCTGCTCACGCCCGTGCGCACCTGGCTCGGCCTCCAGAGCAACACCGGGGACATCAACCCGACCAAGTGCCTCACCTCCCTCAACGACCGCGGCTACTCCTTCGCGGAGCTCGCCGACGTGATCGAGGAGAAGCCGGGAGACCTGATCGCATGAACGCCCCCGAACACATCCCGATCTTCCAACACGACGCCGACATCAAGGCCGGCATCGTCAACATCTACGAGCCCGACAACCCCGACTTCACCCGGTGCCCGGGCACGGTGTTCGACATGCGCTTCGACACCCCCGACGCCCTCTACCGGATCCGGATCATCCCCGGCGGCCGGAAGCGGACAAAGGCGGCCTATCATGCTCACTCGTGATGATCTCAACGCCGCACTCACCGCGGCTCGAGAGCTGCATCGAACCGAACCTCATGCAGCCAACCTTCCGCTCCATCAAGCGATGGTCGATGCGATCATCAAGCTCGGGGGAATACCCCCGGGCCGAGCAAACCCCGACGACATCCCCTCCAACTGCGTTATCGATATCGGCACCGAGTTCAACGGCAACGGCGGCGGTGACACCTTCGACACCATCGAGCAAGCGGCCCAGTTCGCGGCGCAGTGGATCCGCGGTCTCGACTGGTCCGACGTCGGTTCCGACGGGGATGTCCGACTCATCGTTGGACTGAGGGATCGCGACGCATGACCGCCCCCACTCCCGACCAGATCAAGATCCTCGTCGGCGCCGTGCGCGAGATCCTCGATGATTTTCCCTACATCGGGGAGAAATTCGACCCTCTGAGAGAGGCCCTCAAGCCGTTCGAGGAGCCTGCCCCCACCCAGACACCCGTGCTCAAGACCTATCGGGTCGACGTCCGCCGGATGTACTACTCGACCGCGACCATCGACGTCGAGGCACGGGACGAGCACGACGCCCGATATCAGGCGCTGCATATCATCGAACCCAACTGGCCCGAGCCGGACGTGTTCGGCGACGAGATCGACAGCATCACGGAGGTCACGCCGTGAACATCCTCTACGCCCTCGTCCTCGTCACCCACCTCGGCGCCGGCCCCTCCACCGTCGAGGTCGTCGACACGGGCCTCACCTTCGAGGACTGCGTCCCGCACCTGACCTACCTCGCGCTCCCGGGGGACCAGTACGTGGTCACCGAGTGTGTGGTGGATCGCCAGCCTTTCGCCGAGTAGGTCCTAGCCCTACTCCGGACCGGACCCCGGCGCAGGGGGTCGGTCGCCCCAACGACCTCGTCCGGCTCTGCCGCAAGCAGACATGGCGATGTACCACCTCCCCCGTCCGTTGCCCTGCGCCGGCGCGGATGGGACAACTGGGTATGAGCGAACACAGTGCCCCACCCAGGCTCACAACCAGTGCCTGGGTGGGGCGGGAGAACAACATGTCGGACATCTTCGAGAAGCATCCCCGCCCTTGGCGTGTCACGGACGAGTATCGTCGGTGGTTCACCGAGAACATCCACAATGAGAACCCTCCAGCCATTGTGGATGCCGCCTACGTCGAAGACGCGCCCTACTGCATCGATCATGTCGTGGTCGATGCCACTGAGGGCTTGAGGCTGGATCTCGATGTTGCCGATCAGATCGTGAACTGGGCCAACACAAAATGAAGCTCAAATATGAGGGCCGCGACATCAGCGTCCAGGAAGCAGTCGAGGAAGCTATCTCGCCTGGCCCGAGATACGAGGGTGATCCCCTCGAGTTCGAGGTCGAGCAGCTCACCAAGATGATGGGCCGGCTGCTCAACACCTTGCCGATCGCCGTCGCCCATCGGATCATCGACGATTACCGCATCCACCTGGTCGGGGACGACAATGCCACTTCGGGTTGAACTCCCGCGCGTGCTGCAACTCGCCGACCCCGTCCAGACACCACCCTGGTCAGGGTGTCACAGCCTCGACCCCGGCCTGCCCCGGATGCTGGCAGCGGATGGAGATTTGCTCGACCAGTTGGTCGAGCCCGGAGCCGCGACGTTGCAGGTTCACGCCCGTCGAATCGCCTGGTTCATCGTCAACGGATGGCACCAGCCGATCCACGTTGATGTCGGTGTCCCTTCCCTCGGCTTCACACCACGATGGCCGATCGAGGACGGCAACCACCGTCTCTATGCCGCGAAGCTCCGCGGCGACACCCACATTCTGGTGACGATCTCCGGTTCCGTTGACCTGGCAGCGGAGCTGTTCGGCGTCACTGCCGACGTGATCATCGAACAGGACCCCTAAGACCAGTCAAGTCCCCGCCCTGATCCACAACCTCACCCTGGGCGGGGTGTTGACTCGTCTCCCATCGCGACGACGCGGAACCACTCTCGAACAAACACGGGAGCCGCGGCGGGGACCGTCTGGGCAGTTTGATGCCGGCGAACGCCGGTCAGCCCCACCAGCACGAGCCAACCACTAGCGACCATCATACCAGCGCCAACCTTGCCACTGCTTCCAATACGGTGCATCAAACCGTGGTCGGAGCTTGCCCAAGTAAACGTTCGCGTTGCACGACCCGCGCCCTCTAACTATTACGTCAGCCGGATCAAAGAGATCGGCGTGCTTGCGGATGAACAGAGACAGATTCTTGAACCTATAGACGGTTCCATCTGGACTGAGCAGGGACCACTCACGAGCAGCGAAGTGTGTCTCGAAAGGACCTGCGATCGGCGAGCAGTGGACGGCCTCGAGACGCTTCTGATCGTTCGGAGTCGACACTCGTGAACGCCGTTTGAGCTCGTTTATGCAGGCACGACGCCCGCAGGTTTTCTTTGGGCGCGTCCAATGTTGGATAAACTGCACCTGCTTCCCACAAATCAAGCATGTCACGTCGAAGGTGTACTTCGTAGCCATGCCCTAAATCTAGCACGAACAACTTCGTGTTCGACAACCCCATTCCCGAGAGGAACCAATGTCTCGCACCGAGCGCCGCACCCTGGCGCGGCGGCTGATCCGCCGTGCCCAGGTCCTGAAGGACCTCGCCCTCACCACCCGGAACCACACCCTCTTCAACGACGTCCGGGCCTTGCGCAACCAGGCCGCGAAAATTCTGGCCGGTTGATATCTACCCCGTTTGCCCCGTGGCCGGACTCCGGTCATCTTCCACTTCGACACATCCCTGAGAGGGACCAATGCAGATCCACCTGACCATCCTCGTCAACCCGGATCCTATGGCCCAGAGGATTCCCGACATCAAGACGCTGCGGGAGATCACGGGCTTCGGCCTCAAGCACTCCAAGGACATGATCGAGGGCGTCGCCTACGACGTCATCCTCTCGGTCACCCAGCTCAATGAGCTCCTGGTCGCCTTCCCCAACCGGATCCGCATCGGCGAGCCGGTCCACGACCAGTTCGAGCACTACGAAGTCGATAGGAGCGATGAGCATCCCACCGACGTCGTTCTCCATATGGATCACGACAAGCACTGGGACGCTCTCCACACCTTGAGCATCCGTCCCGAGCGCATGATCACCGGTGTTCGGCTCTCCCGCGACCGCGCCATCGAGATCCTCGGCCAGATCGCCATCGACGGCATCGTGCTTCCGTCGATCGCCAGAGCCATCAATCCCAACGTCCTGGTCGCCAGGACCAATCCCTAACCCTCCCTCATTCCCGCGAGGAATCAATGTTCAAGCACACCCCCGAGCAGGCCCGAGCGGCCTGGGTCGCGGCCCTGCGTTCCGGCCAGTACAAACAGACCACCGACACCCTCAAGGACGACTACGGTTTCTGCTGTCTCGGCGTCGCGTGCGACGTCTACGCCAAGCTGGAGCCGGAAACCGGTGCCAGTTGGGACGGCGACACCTTTGTCACCCCCAACCACGACGACGACCAGAACGACGCCACCCTGCCCACCCTCGTGCGCAATTGGCTCGGCCTCGACGGCTTCAGTGGTCCCCTGACGCGTGAGGCCACCCTGGCGACGTGCGCCGCCTCTCTCGCCAATCTCAACGACGACAAGGGCTTCACGTTCGCCCAGCTGGCGGACGTGATCGAGAACAAGGGAGTGGTGCTCCGTGGTTGAGTTCAAGCACACTCCCGACCAGGCCCGTGCGGCCTGGGTCGCCGCTCTCCGCTCGGGCGAATACAAGCAGGGCAAGGGGAGGCTGCGAAGCTACCACGCGCCCTCCTATTGCTGCCTCGGCGTGGCCTGCGATGTGTTCCTCAAGCTTGAGGAACGGGGCGAGTGGCTCGATACCGTGTTCGATGTCAGCGGTGACAGCGCGGGCACCATTCTGCCACGCTCCGTCATGCGCTGGCTCGGCCTGACCAGCGAGGGCGGGGATCTCGTCGAGGTGATCGCCGCCAGCAGCGAAGATGACGACCCCGCCGAAGACCTGATCGCTGTCAACGACCGCGGCATCGGCGACTTCAACTTCATCGCCGACCTGATCGAGGGAGGGAAGGTCCAGTGCAACACCTGACCACCGCCCAGATCCGGGCCGCCAACCTTCGTGCCATCGAGGAAGGCACCCTCGCCGCGATCGCCCACCCGGGCAAGGACGGCTGCAGTTACATCCGAGGATGTGCCATCGGGTGCGCTCTCAACGATGAGACGCGCCAGAAGATCACCAACGATCTGCTCGACGCCACCCGTCTCGTCATCCTGCTCGAGGAGCCCGACCTCCTCCAGGTCGAGGACGTCGCCCTCGCCTGCCGGCTGCAGAGCGTCCACGACGCCCTCGCCCGCGGCGACATGATCGCGTCCGAGCACGCCGCGGCCTTCCCCGTCCTCACCCCCTTCATCGGCGAGCCCATCGAGCTCGACCACTACCGGGCCGTGATCGAGAGCCTGCCCACCTGATCCATCCACATCCCTGAGAGGGACCAATCCATGTCCGATTTCAAGCACACCCCTGAGCAGGCGAGATCCGCGCTTGTCACCGCGCTGCGTTCCGGCGACTACAAGCAGGCCGAAGGTCAACTGCGCAGAGGCGATCGTTTCTGCTGCCTTGGCGTCGCGTGCGACCTGTTCGCCAAACTGGAGGAGACAGGCCACTGGGATCCCGAGGACGAGGAAATCTTCCGGACCGCCGATGGCGGATGGGGTGACGCTCTACTGCCGGACACCGTTCGCCGCTGGCTCAACTTCCGGACGGTGAACGGGGAGTTGTTCAGTGACGAGACCTCTCTTGCCGGCATGAACGATCGCGGAGCCTCTTTCGCCGATCTGGCGAAGGTCATTGAGCAGGGCCAGGCCAATGCCTGACTTCAAGCACACCCCCGAACAGGCGCGTGCGGCCTGGGTCGCCGCCCTGCGCTCCGACGCCTATCAGCAGAGCCAGGGCGCCCTGCGTGACGTCAACTACCACACCGAGAAGAGCAGCTTCTGTTGCCTCGGCGTCGCCTGCGACGTGTTCCTGAAGCTCGAGGGCCGAGGCGAGTGGGACTGCGACGACTACTTCGTCGTCGGCGACTATGACAGCAGCACTGCCCTCCCCGATCCCGTCGCCGAATGGCTCGGCCTCTCGTCCTCGCTCGGCCGCCTGACCGAGGAGATCGACTACAACAGCATCCGGGTCGCCAGAGACCTCACCGACCTGAACGACAGCGCCAAATACTCGTTCGGCGACATCGCCGACCTAATCGAGGGCGGCAAGGTCGCTCTCTCCCACATTCCCGCGAGGAACCAATGAACGTCGAACGTCTCACCGAGCTCGTGCGCCTGCTGCGCGAGCCTTCCCAGGTCCCCGGCGTGTGGGGGTTCTGGATGGGTACCTGGTACGAGCAGTTTTCAGGCGTCGAGCACGTCGTCAACGCCGAAGCCTACGACGAGGAGAACAACTGCGGCACGACGTGTTGCGCGATGGGCCTGGCCGGGCTGCACAAGTCCTTTCAGGACCAAGGCCTCACCTACGACCCGGAGAGGGCCATTTTCGCCGTCGATGGGCGCCGGTCCAACGGCTTCGATGCTGCCGCGATCTTCTTCGACATCCCGTTCGATGACGCACTAGCGATCTTTGACGCGCACTACAGCCTCTACGGCACCAGCGACCCCAGCCCCGAACAGGTCGCCAATGTCATCGAGCGCTACATCGTCGACGGGAGCCTGCCGTGAACAAGCCCCGCCTCCTCCGCCTCGTCCAGCTGCTGCGCGCCCCGCTGCCCGACGAGCTCAGCGGGTTCTCAATGAGTTTCTTCAGGACCAACGTGGACCTGAACGACTTCGGCGCGGACAACGCAGTGTGGCGCCCTGGGTTCAATTGCGGCACGGTCTGCTGCGCGCTGGGTCTGGCTGCCCTCGACCCCGAGTTTCAGACCGCTGGCCTCCACCTGTCCGGCGGGAACGTCTACTTCGAGAACTCGAACAGCTACGATGCCGGGGCTGAGTTCTTCGAAATCCCGATCGATCATGCCGAGCGCATCTTCTACCCCGACGACGACCTCTACGGGCCCCGGCCTCACCGCCCCGAGACCGTCGCCGACGTGATCGAGCGGTACGTGGAGACGGGGGTGCTTCCGTGAGCAAACCCTGGCAGTTGCGCTACTTCATCGGAGACGAACCCGCCAGCGAAGCTTGTGCTGACGTCGATCGTGCAGAGTTCAGTCGGCACGGTGTGTACGACCGCGTGGTCGTGCCCGTGAAAGACGGCACGTCTCGCAGTCTTCTCAGCCTCCTCGAACGTGCCTACGAGGCGGGACGCCAGGCCAAGGCGGATGAAATTCGGCACGCAGTCTTCAACACAAGGCCCGTTCCATGACCCCCACCCCCCTCCAGCTCCTCGAGCAGGTCTGTGGCGAGGTCCACGAGCGCCGAGACGGCAAGCTGCTGATCGCCCTGTCCGGCGGGCTCCCCAACTACGACCCGCGCGTCACGGTGATCCGAGCGGCTCTCGCCGCTCGGGCGCCTCTGCGAGAAGATATCGATCTCCTCCTCGATCGGCTGGAAGACAAGGCCAAGAGCTACCGCCACACAGCTGATCGGTGTGACAACCCCGACGCTGCCGACTTCTTCCGCAGCACGGCGCTCCAGGCCGACATCGACGCCGGCCTAGTGCAGTCACTCGCGGAACGGGGGAAGCAGCTCGAGGATCTCGCGAAGGATGCCCTTCGGGATCTCCGCTACATCTACGACAACTTCCCGGAGACGGGCGGCGGGTTCGTCGCCCGGGAGACCATCCGGAAGCTCGAGGCGGTTCTGAAATGAAACTCAAGGCCGTCCACAACAAGCGCCTCGGCCGGTGGCAGCTTTGCCATGACCAGTGGTGCAAGCCGGGTGAGACCAGCATCGTCGCGATCGTCCTCACCAGCGAGGATCCCGAGGCCGACGAGCGCCGGGCGAAGCTGATCGAAGCCCGGTTCAACGAGGGCGACGCGCTCCAGCGATCACGAGATCTCTGGAAGGAAACAGCTGAGTTCGTTCTCAAGCATGCAACCCCCACCGGCTGGCGCCCAAAGATGGAGTGGGCCGAAGACGATCAACCCATTCCCGAGGACGCCCAGATCGAGGCCGCCCATCCGATGATCTCCGAGGCACCGAACGTCCATGGTGTCTACGCCGAAGCGCTCCGGATGGTCTCGGCCAAGCGTTCGAAGTACGCCCTGGTCGACCTCGTCCACTGGCTGCTGATGCGCCATGCGTAACCGCCACCCAGGTCCCTGCTACCGCTGCGGCGAGGTCGTCCTCGCCGGCGAGGGCCACTTCGAGAAGTGGGGCCGAGGCTGGCTTACCCAGCACGCCGAATGTGCTATCGCCTACCGGGGCACCGGCGTCGGCAAGACCGAACCACAAAGCAGTCGCGGAGGAAGAGATGAGTGACATCGAACGCCGGATCCTCACCTACCTCAGCCGATATAAGAAGGAGATCGGCGCCATGTGGACGGCCGACATCGCCTACGGCCTGCGAGAGTCCACACCTTTCATCCGGAAGATCCTGGTGAAACTGGAGAAGGACGGGAAGGTCAGGCGTGTCGTGATCGGCAACCCGACGTCGTGGGAGCTGGCAGAATGACACCCTCAGAGATCGCCAGGAGAGAACGCGTAAAAACGCTGGAGTTGCTTGCCCAGAACCCCGAACTCTCCGACGAGACCCGTCGAGACGCCGAGGTCCTCGGCGGTGCTCTGACGCTGGCGATCAACCAAGTTGGGGAGGTGCTCGGCCGACCTCTGGCGCCAGGCGTCGTCGCGTTGGTGCTCCGCGCCTACGCCGAAGAAGCAGAGCGCGTGATCGCCGCGCTCCGTGAACACTACAATTCGGAGAGTTGATATCAACTTGCTTTGACCAGACCATCCGGCCCGAGCATCTTTACCAAACACCATCCCTGAGAGGGACCAATGTCGAACGTTCTCACCTTCCCGGCCCAGGATCAGCCTGCGGTCGAGCACGTCTCCCAGGACCAGTGGGGGCGGCCGATGTACCGGTTCGCGATCTCGTACGATCACCTGCCGAACCGCACCTGGACCGCCGACATCTGGGCCTACAACCAGGCCGACGCAGAGGCCCGGCTCGAAGCCATCCGCAACAACGGCGTCATCGCCGGCCAGGCGCTTGAGGAGGGGGCATGGTGAACCTGCCCGAACTCCGCCCCATCGGGCCGGATGGCGCCCCTCATGCCAAGCTGAAGGGCCAGATCCAGATCCTCACCGCCATGCACCACGTCGAGCTGATTCAGGTCGGCTACCTGACGGAGTATGGAGACATCATCACCCGCCAGATGCCGGACGAGGACGCGCCCGATATGGCTGACATCGTCTCGGTCGAGCCGGAATTCACCGACGAGTTCAACGAGCTCCACGCCGCTACCGGCAGCCAGGGCTGGCTCGAGACCGTGTTCATCGCGCACCGCGAGTATGCGGTGTTCATCTTCCCGTTCTCGCTATGAACAAGCTCGACAGCTTGGTTCGGATGAGCCTTCTTCGCTATCCGACCCTCTATGCGACCAGGTGGGACGTTCTGCGGAACCTCTATCTCGGCTTTGGCCACGGCTACGAGTGGATCGACGGCGAGCTGAGCAACATCTTCAAGGAGGACGACGAAGAGACGGCCCGCTCCAGGTTCTTCCGGGACATTAACGAAGACGCGGCCGAGCATCAGGCAGCGGTCGATCGGGGAATTCCTGATTTCCTGCAAGACCTGTATGAGCGCCGGCGAGTCAACCTCGAATTGCGTCGCCAGCGCCGGCGGTTCCAGTTCGACAACCTCGACATGATCACCGTCGAAGATCGTCTCTATCTGACCGGCTCATGGGACAACCCGCACGGCATCGTGCGGACCATTTCGACCCGGTACAGCCCGATCTTCCTGGTGCCGGACAACGCCGAGGAGTCGTTCCGACGCGGCGCCCGCGAGGTCTTCGACATCGCGATCCCCATGCTCTACGACCTCGAGCTCTGCGGCCACGACCACGGCATGCGCGCCACTCTGATCGCTTCGCAGAACAGGATCTTCCCACCGTCACCCTACGCCACCGAACTGGCGAAGAAACTGATCGACGAGATCCGGCGAGAAGAAGAAGAAGAAGAAGAAGAAGAAGAAGAAGGCGAGTAGTCTTTCCACCACATCCCTGAGAGGGACCAATGCTGACCCAAGCCATCGACGAGTACATCGCCGGGCTCGAGATCCCGTCCAACATTAAGGACATGATCTCCCTCGCCCGGATGGACCTGACCAATGGGCCCGTCTACCTCGACGCCGGCGGCGAGCCCTGCTCCTGCTTCGACCCCTACGTGAAGCGCTTCGACTTCTCGGCGGCCACCGACCAGATCTCCACGGCGCTCCGGGACCTGGTCGGGCCGATCTACCTCACTGAGGACGGGTGCTGGCAGATCAGCGAGCCCGAGGCGGAGCTCGATTGGTTCACCAACGACGATGGTGAGGTCGAGGAAATCTGGGTGCCGGCTCCGGACTTCACCGTCGTCGACACGAGCCAGATCCTCGCCCGGATCGTCGGGCCGGAGCTCGTGAGGTACGTGTGATGAAGCGCAAGCACCTCACCGACGCAGAGCAGTCGACCCTCACCAACGCCCTCCAGGTCGCGGCCGAGCGCTTCGATGAGCACGTCAAGCTGTTCACCGAGCTCGCCGAGGGCGGTGGCAACGACTTCATCCGCCCCCGTGCCGCCGTCTCGATGGCCCAGCAGTTCGAGCGCCAGGCGGCGGACACCCGATCCCTGCTCTCGGTGATCAACGGCGCCGAGAGCGTAAAGGTGGAGTACGAGCCCGACGATGAGTGACTACGACCGCGTCATCGCCATCGAGGCCGAGCAGCAGCGTCTGCGTGCCGAGATGGAGCTCCAGCCCCAGCTCTGGATCCCCAACCTGATCCGGATCGCCGGCCTCGAGCAGGATCGAGCCGCCACCTACGCCCGGTTGAGGGAGGGGGCGGCATGAGGCACCTCTGCTCCGACTGCGGCGGCACCGGCCGGGACGAGCGGAAAACCGCCGCTAAAGCCAAGGAAGACGCCGAGTTTCGACATCGGGTCAAGCACCACGGGACCTATGTCCAGTGCTGGACCTGCAACGGTAGAGGCATCGATCCAGCGGAGTATTTCCGCTGGGGGCCTCATCCCACAAGGGACAAATGTGATGCATGACCCCAAGATCGGTGAGATCATCACCAACCCCGACGCCAAGCGCGACGCCATCCACTTCGCCGTGGCTCCCGTCACCGCGGCGCACCATCTGCGGCCCGGCGACCGGGTCCAGTTGCGCGACGACGGCACGGCCACCAATGCCACCGACAAGGTGATCGGCATCGTCGATCCTTTCCTCGACGAGAACGTCAAGAAGGGCGACCGCTTCTTCCTGTTCCTGATGCCGAACACCATCACCAGCCTGCGCCACGCCTGGGCCCACCCGGCCTTCCCCGACGAGCAGCTGGGCGAGATCGCCCCGCAGAACCCGGTCAAGGCGACCGAGTCCCGGCAGTGGATCGAGGAGTTCGCCTCGAGCATGGGCTACACCTACGATGAGGTGATGACGGCGGCCAATGATCTCGCCGACGATGAGTGGGACTACACCTACGACAACAGCGAGAAATACAAAGACCGGGACTGGGAAGAGTTCTGGCCTCACTGGGAGCAGGTGACTGGTCGAACCAAGCCGGAGCACATTTACGGCGGAGCGCCGTATTCGTGCGCCTGCTGAGGATCCGGCCATGAAAACCATCTGGGCCCTCACCTCGGTCGCCAACCTCTACGATCAGCCCCCGAACAACCTGGTCGCGTGGTGGAGCGAGAAGCCCACCCTCGACCAGGTCTGTGACGCGCTCGGGATGGGCAAGTTCCCTCCCCAAACCGATCAGGCCGTGCTGCAGGTCGTCAACATCTGGTCCGGCAAAACCGAGAGGATCGGCAGCGACATCAGCGGCACCGACTTTTCCCTCAGCGAGATCAAGGAAGGCAAGCTGTGAACTATTTTGGCTGCGGACTGATGATCTTTGGCGCCGTGATGCTTCTATGCCACGGCGTGCAACAACCCACCAACCTTCGCTTCTCAATCTTTACCAGTGCCGGCACCGTTTTGGCTATTCTTGCAGGAGCATACGCGCTGTGAACGTCAACATCAGCATCGACATCCCGATCAGCCGGATCGCCGACCTCGTCTGCAACTGCTTCGAGGGCAGTTACTCGCCCTGGATCGGCAGCGCCAACCTGGCGCCCGGCGAGCACGCGATACCCGGGCTCGTCTTCTGGGCCCAGCCGCTCCTGTACGAGCAGCCGCGGTTCGGCATCGTCGTCACCTACGACGGCCCGGACGATGACGAGGGCTCCTTCGCCAGCCAGAAGACGATCACGCTCGAGGACCTCCGCAAGGGCCTCGAGCTGATGGCTAAGGAGGAGCCCTATCAGTTCGGCAACTTCCTTTCGGACAACGACGACGCGATCACCGCCGACACCTTCATGCAGCTCGTGGTACTGGGAGAGGTGGTGTACGGATAGGCATGACCGACCCCCAGTTCCAGGCTCTGAACTACCTCTACACCAGCGGCTTCAAGCCGCAACTGTGGGGTTCAGACTCGGCTGGGTGGCGGATTGGTCCGCTGCACAAGGTGTCCGCCGCCACCAAGCGCGCCCTCCTCCGCAACGGCTGGATCAAGTACGTGAAGGCCACTGCCGAGGCCGAGTGGTTCGAGCCCACGGCTGAGGGCCGGAGAGCCTATATGGCGGAGAAGGCGAGAAGACGATGACAAGATCCCTCAGTTCCATCTCCCAGCTGATGTACAAGGCTGGGATCGATCTGGAGGCATTCTACATGTTCGCGATCGCTCTCGGTGTTTCCGAAGATCGAGCGGAGCGGTTCCTCGAGGAGGAGGTGAAGGTGGTCCAGCAAAATCCTCACTTGCGGTATGAGGACGCCGTCGAGAAGGCACGGAAGCGGGTTTTGGAGCTCGCGACTCGACATTCGACCTGATGTTCCTATAATGTTCTCATCCGGCATGGAGGAGAACGTGCTCACCCTCAACACGATCGGCGACCTGGTCGACAGCGATCACGACCTCTACGTCTACTGCAAAGGCCGGGATTGTGGGCGCCGCGGTGCGCTCGATCTCTCTGGCATTGCGAAGATTCGTGGGAGAGCTCTCACGGTAATCGATCTGGTTGACAAACTACGATGTCAAGAGTGCGGAAATGGTGTTACGTGCAGCATACATCCGCCAACGACCGGTCGAAATTTTGAGAGAGGCGTAATCAGAAAACCATCGCCAGATACTAGGCGACCTCTAATTCTCGGCAGTTAATATCTACCTCATTTGCAATGCCGCCCCCGAGGCGGCATTTTCCTTTTTAACAACCATCCCTGAGAGGGACCAATGTTGACCGCCTTATGGAACTCTGTGCGCCTCGTCGCTGAGTGCGTCGGCTGGATCTTCATCGTGGGCGCCGTGTCTGGCGCTGTCGCCTACATGCACTTCAACCGCGAGCAGGACGTCGAGTGATGTTCGTCGTGGTTCAGGAGCGCCCCTCCAACGATATGATCGCGGCTGGGTCGGAGGCCGAGGGTTACACCAGCTTCGACATGTTCGAGGATCCACTGAAGCGGTCCTGGCCCGCCATGGTGAGTGCCTCTCGCCGGCCTTGCAACGGCGTCTACCTGGTCACCGATGGCCGGCTTCACCGACCACCCTGGCTCGTCCTGGTCTTCTACATCACCCGCTTCGCCCTCGGCTGCATGTGCGGTGCGAGCGCGATGGCCGCCATCCTCTGGTGGAGCCTGCAGGCATGATCACTCTCTACGCCATCCAGCACAAGCCGACCGGCCATTTCCTGCCGGCGTCCAACCGGAAGCGCCGCGGGTATACCAACGACAAGCCGAAGGATCCTTTGAAGGTTCCGCCTCGCCTCTTCCGTCGGAAGGGGGACGCTAAGAACGCCCTGAGGTGGTGGCTGAAGGGGATCACCCACGTGTCCTACGTCGGCTCGTACGACGACTACAACGAGGATTGGCACACCAAACCCGCCCCCGACCGGAAGGCCGAGGAGATGGAGGTCGTTCCGATGAGGCTTACCTATGACGATTGAGAAAGCCCGCGCCTTCGCGATCGGCGCCCACAACGGGATCGGTCAGGTCCGGAAGTACACCGGCGAACCCTACTGGTGGCACTGCCAGAACGTCGCCTGGTGGGTCCGCATGGCGGACTACTGGACCGACGAGATGGCAGCCGCGGCCTGGCTCCACGACGTGGTCGAGGATACCAAGGTAACGCATCAGCAGCTGCTGGATGAGTTCGGCCGGGAAATCGCCTCCCTCGTCCAGCAGGTGTCTGACGTCTCCAGGCCGGGCGACGGAAACCGGAAAGCCCGGAAGCAGCTAGATCTCGAGCACCTAGCCGAGGCCTCGCCGGCGGCCAAGACGATCAAGCTCGCCGACATCATCGACAATACCGAGTCCATCGTCCGCCACGACCCGAACTTCGCCAAGGTTTACCTCGCCGAGAAGGCCGCCCTTCTTGAGGTCCTGACCGAGGGTGACCCGGGGTTGTGGGCGATCGCCAAACGACAGGTGACACCGTGACACCCTCCGAACTCGAATTTCTGACCGCCAAGCGTCGCGCACTCTGCGACCGGCGCGACGCTCTCAATGATCAGATCGTAGCCATGACCAATCGGATCGATGCGATCCGCAACGCCGAGGCCGAGGAAACGATCAGGGCCGGCGCTTCGCTTGCCTGGCTGCTCGACGTCACCAATGAGACAACGGCCTCCTACAAGGAGCTGCAGCGGGTCCTCGCCGAGCACCACTGCATGAGCAGCGGGTATGACACCCGCACGAACCAGACGGTCGTAAAGGTGAGACCTCCGCGGCGCGACCCCGCGGCGCTGGAGAAATGTCTGCAGTTCCTGATCGAGCAGGTGGTGCCGATCCTCGCCTCCGACCCGAAGGAGATCGGGATCTTCGAAAACACCCTGAGCGAGAGCGGCGTCTACAGCCTGGTCGTCCATGACCAATCGGTGGACCTCGTGCTCACGCGATGGCGCCGGCCCACAACCCTCGAAACTTTCCCCGACCTGCGGACCGCCCTCACCTACATCCAGGAGCATCACTACTATGGAGATTGAGACGGCCTACACCGCCCGTGACACCGCCCTCACCCCCACCGTCGACCTGATCCTCATGCAAGGCCGGGCGATCTGCCAGCGCGTGATCGCCATCCAGGAGAAGAAGCCGGACGAGGCGCTGGGCCATGTCGTGGTGCTGGAGCGAGCGCGATGACCCCCACCGTCATCGTCCACTGGGACGAGCAGGGAGGGATGACCTTCCATGTCCACGGCGCCGGTGTGCGCCTCTTCACCGTGGACGAGAGGGCGCCTGACGATCGCGTCTTCGAGATCGAGAGCCGGGTCGAGGAGAAGGACATCGCCGCGATCCTGCGGAACGACCCGGTCGGCCACCTGGGCGATCGCCCGATCGTGGAGCAGGCGATTCGGGCCAAGCTAAACCCCGGCCTTAAGCTCGTCGACTAACCTAGCCCCATCCCTGTGAGGGACCAATGTTCGAAATCCGCTTCGACACCGGCAACTCGGCCTTCGACCAGGCGCCGGACGAGGAAATCAGCCGCGTCTTAGACGAGGTCGCCAAGGAGATCGCCGCCCGCCCCGCTGTGCATTTCAACCGGCGCGAGGACGGCATCATCCGGGACAGCAACGGCAACCGCATAGGCGGGTGGTCCTACAGACCAGCGCGAATCTGATGTTCCGCTGGCTACTCTCGCTGTTCCGTCGGCGCGCGAGGGAGCGCGCTCCACCGCGCAATATCATCGACGAGTTTTGATGACCAGAATTCCGTTCGCCCGGATTCCTGAGGTCTTCAACTTCGGGAAGAACGGGGCCACCAAGCCAGCCGGTGTCACGGTTGAGCCAGGTGGTGATCAGACGGTCAGGTTGGGCGCCCTCAATATCAAGGGCGGTGAGACGGCGGGGCTCATACTGCATGTCCCCGTCGAGCACCTCCCGGACCTGATCCGAGCTCTCCGACAACTCCATCCCTGAGAGGGACCAATGAGGCTCTTCCTCGACGACGAGCGTCCCCCGCCCAACGACGGCAACGACTGGGTCATCGCCCGGACCTACTTCGACGCCGTCGCCAAGACCGTCGAGTGTTGGCTCGCTGGTGACCTGCTCACCTACGTCAGCTTCGATCACGACCTGGGCGAGGGTCCGAACGGCGCCGAGTTCGCTGATTTCCTCGTCATGAACGATGTGGAGAACAACGGCGCCCTGCTCCCCCACGACTTCACCTACTACGTCCACAGCCAGAACCCGATCGGCAAAGCCAACATCGAAGGCAAGCTGGAGGGGTATCTCACCTTCAAACGCAACCATCCCTGAGAGGGACCAATGAAAATCAACCTTGCTGTCGCTCCGGTGGAGCGATCCCAGGACTTCGTCGAGACGGAGTTCTACATCCCGCCGAGCGCGAACCACAAGCTGGCCGAGCTCGTCGTCAAGAATCTGTACGAGAGCCAGATCCGCTTCGTCGTCGAGCTCGTCGCCAATGCCTACGACGCGGCGCCAGGCAAGGCGCCTCGGATCAAGTTCCCGACCAAGCTCGAGCCCTGGTTCGAGGTCCAGGACGAAGGCCTCGGCATGAGCCCGGCGTTCATGCGGTCGACCTACTGCCAGATCTTCTCGTCGACCAAGGACGACGACGACACCAAGATCGGCGGCTGGGGCATGGGCCGGCTGTCCGCCCTGGCCATCACCCAGTCCTACATCCTCATCAGCGACGACGGTGACACCCGGAACACCTACAACGTGTTCCGCGGCGAGAACGGGATGCCGCGGCTCTCGCTGATGCACAGCGGCCCGAGCCAGAAGACGGGCGTCACCGTCACCGTTCCGATCCCGCACGACAAGATCGACGAGATCCGGCGGGAGGGCGCCAAGCTGCTGCCCTTCTTCAGCCCGAAGCCGAACTCCAACCTGGAGATCACGCCTGTCGAGCTGACCTACGAGAACAAGGCCGACGGCTGGGCCATCCGCAAGTTCGCTCCGGACAGCAAGAACGTCGTGGTCATGGGGGGCTACCCCTACCCCATCGACTACAGCTCGCTCAGCTACGGGGACTCCTACAGCATCCTGAGCAGCTTCAACCGGTTCGTGTTCACCGCCCCGGTCGGCACTTTCGACGTCACGTCGAACCGTGAGCGTCTTCGGTACACCGACAAGACCAAGGTGGCGATCGACGCTCTGGTCGAGAAGATCAAGTCGGGCTTCCACGAGTCGATCCAGGATCTGATCCTGGCCCAGCCGACCTACTGGCTGGCCTGCCAGGAGTTTTCCCGGATCGAGCGTCCTCTTCCGGGGTCCCTTTCCGAGCTGATCAAGGGCAAGATCAAGTGGCAGGGCCGTGTGGTCTCCAATCAGATCAAGGTCGTCGGCCACTCTCTCGGTGAGCTGGACAACGAAGGTAAGCGAGACCGCTACCACCGGCCGAGCAAGCCGACGTTCGGTCACCGCTACGAACCGTACGTCTATCCAATCTCCAGCTACCACGACAACAAGGAGCCGGTTCTCGTCTGGATCGACGACGATACGATCAAGAACCAGGCCCGTCGGATCTCGGAGGCCTGCGAGGTTCGTGCCAAGATCTACACCTTCAAGGATCTCGACGTCGTCAAGCAGCTCGGCGATCCGCCCTACCTGACCCTGTCTCAGCTGCCCGAACCGGCGCCGATCCAGCGGAGCCGCTACAGCACCGGACCTCGCGCCAAGGTCAAGATCTACGACTGGATCCGGGGGACGTGGGACGAGGAGACCAGCTGGGACATCAACGCCGGCGGTATCTACGTCGATATGGAGAATGGCGATATCTCGTCAGAGGACGGCGATCTCCTCTGCGGAGCTCGCCAGTGCGCCGAGATCCGCCCCGACCAGTTGATCGCGATCCCGAAGTCCAGCTTCAAGACCCGCGACGGCTACACCCCGTTCAAGACTTTCGTCGACGCCAAGTTGAAGGAGCTTCTGACACGGGACATGAAGAAGGCCCTCGCCAACGTGGTGGGCTTCGATTCCATGGAGTGGAGGAAGCGAGAGTTTCTCGTCACCCTCACCACCTATGCAGACCGAGCCAAGGAACTCCGCCCCTTCCACAAAGTAGTGGAGGACGCGGAGAAGCTACGCCCCTTGGCCCACGCGGCCAAAACCAGAGTGGAACTGAAACCCACCCTTTCCTTCGACCTCGAACCCCTCAAGGCGAAGCGTCCCCTTCTCTTCGAGGTGCTCGGCCATATCAGAAACCCTTCACCCGAACTCATCAACAAAATCCTGTGAGGATCAAATGCTTCCGTACAACATTACGAGCGACAGTCTGACTGTCGTGCTGCCGACTGGCGTGACCAAGGTCATCACCAGCGGCCATCCGAACTTCGAGGCGACGAAGGCCGCCATCAAGGCCCATGAGTGGGATCGTGTGCCGGACCTGGTCGACGTCGCCGCCTCGATCCGCAACTACCTCGAGGGCGCCCAGGGCCGCCTCGTCCTGGATGAGAACGGCAACCTGACCTTCGACGGAGCCGAAGTCCACCACGGCCTGGTCGGCAAGATCATCGATATCCGCGACGAGGGTCACGACCCGGTCCCGCTCGTGAACTTCCTCGAGCGGCTGCTGCAGAACCCGTCCAAGCGGTCGCTGGACCAGTTCTACAACTTCATCGAGCGCAACCACATCACCATCCAGACCGACGGCATGGTGGTCGCCTACAAGGGCGTCCGGGACGACTACAAGGACGAGCACTCCGGCACCTTCGACAACTCGATCGGTAAGCGGCACTCGATGCCGCGCAACCAGGTCGACGACGACGCGGACCGCGGCTGCAGCTACGGCTTCCACGTCGGCTCCTACGACTACGTCAAGGGCTTCGGCCATCGGAAGATGCTCGTCCGGTTCGACCCGAAGGACGTCGTCTCGGTCCCGCACGACGCCAACTGCACCAAGATCCGCGTGTCGGAGTACGAGGTGATCGGCGAGGTCGACGCCGGCACCTTCGCCCAGGCCGAGCCCTTCAAGCAGACCGTGATCGCCTCGGCCGGTGATGAGCGGAAGGTCCTGAACGAGCTCCGGACCTACTCCGCCCTGCTCCGCGCCCTCGCCGACGATGGCGCGGTGCTCGAAGAGACGGTCGTTTTCGTCACCACCGACGAGCTCGAGACCAACGACGAGATCGAGGACGCCATCATCGAACTCGATCACGTCGTGTTCAACGGGCTCGAGATCGACGACTGGAAGCTCGCTTCCTGGACCGAGATCGAAGACACCGAGGGCGCTGTCAACAAGGACGACTACGAGCTGTTCGCCGTCGACGTTCACTTCTTCGACTACAATCCCTACGGCGATGACAACGAGACCGTCGAACTCGTGAAGGGGAAGGTCTGGGCCGCCTCTCGCTACGACGTCGACGAAGAGGTCGACGACCTGATCCAGAGCGACGTGCTGCCGACCAACGGCGCCTCGTACGAGGACTACGAGACCACCATCGTCGACACCCACTAAACCTACGAGGGCGGGGCGCCCTGCCCCGCCCACATTCCCGCGAGGAACCTATGAAGACCTTTCTCATCGTGTGGCTGTTATTCGCCATCTCCGGTATCGCCGGCATGGCCGAGCACCTCATCTACTGCATCAAAACCGACTGGATCGCCATGCTCCTGGTCGGCCTCTTCATCCCGCCGGTCGGCGTGGTTCACGGCCTCGGCCTGCTGCTGGGGGCCTGGTGATGGAGAAGGACATCCGACCGACCGCCGTCCATCTCGCCGATCGGGACTACGACCTCAACCTGAAGAAGCGCACCCGCTCTCAGAAGGCCGCCAACAAGGCCATCATCCAGCGCCTCGGCGCCGACAGCGACGGCGCCTTCCGCGTCCGCAACCGCCTGGACGGGAAGAACTGACCATGCCGAGCCGCATCATTCGCCGCGTCTGCCACGCCCGCGGCCGCTACGCCCGGTTCCATCCGCCGAAGGGTGACGCCAACCGGGGCGTGATCCACAAGCGCGTCGTCGACGGACGAGAGATCTATCTCCACGCCACCAAGGGCTGGAAGACCCGACGGGCTTAACCCCTTGCACAGGGGCAGCACCTTTCAGGTTCGTGGCTAGGCCGGACCACACCTCACAGTCGACCTCGAAGTTCAGAGAAGCTCCGTCGCTGCCCCGCGCTCACGCGCCATTGCAGACGGGAAGGTCGGCATCCGGCCACCCTTACACCATCCCTGAGAGGGACAAATGCTACGCTTCTGCCCGGATATCGGGATGTGGGCGCTCGATCGTCCGCGTTTCGATATCACCAATCCCGACGGTACGGTGACCCGGGGCTCCTGCACCAAGGTCGCCACCTCCTTCTGCAAGGCCACCTGCTACAACAACAAGCTGGAGAAGGTCTTCACCCGCATCCGGAAGCGGGACGTGAAGAACGAGACCTTCTGGCAGCAGCTCACCGGAGCGACCTTCCGAGCGATCCTCAAGCGCAAACGCCGCGTCGTCGCCCGGTTCCGTGGCATGACCCGCGGGGAGAATTTCTCGTCGCACGAGGATGTGTGGCGCTGGAGTGACATCCTGAAAGAAAATCCGGACACCCTCTTCTGGCTCCCCACCAGAGCCTGGTGGGACCCGGAAAAGCAACGCCTCAATTTGTGGCAAATCCTGGAGATCGAGGCGGCTGTGATGTCGCTTCCGAACGCCCGGGTCCAGGCCTCGGTCGACCCGAGCAACATAGCCGGGTGGGCAGCGATCGAAGCCCGCGGTTGGGGCGTCATGTTCTACGGGGACGACAATCCCAACCTCCGCTCGCCAAGTGGACTGAAAGCATTCCACTGCCCTAAGACTTTCAGGCATCTGAAGGGACACTGCGGGATCTGCCGCGCGGGCTGCTTCGACAAAGATCTCGCGTCGAAGCGATTTGTCCACCTGAAGCAACACTGATGTACATCAGCGACCTGGAGTACATCCGCCGTCAGATCCAAACCCGTGGGTTTGTGTCCATCGACGACACGTCAATTCCGTCAAACGGCATAGACGATCACCACATTCCGCATTGCATGCTTAAGGAGAGAGATGATGACGATCACCATGATTCCGGTTCAAAGCTCCAACCTCGCCGCCGTTGGCCATGACGGCATCAGCAGCCTTGACGTGCTGTTCAAGAACGGAGGACACTATCGTTATCAAGGAGTTAGCTCCGACATCTTCGTTCAGATCCTGAATGCCGACAGCGCCGGCAAGGCTCTGAACACGCTGGTGAAGAGCGCCGGCTTCCCGTTCGAGAAGCTTGACTAGAAGCGATACGTAACGTATCTATCAATGCGGCGGAACGTCCCATTGGGACTCTCTGGTAGGGAACAAAAGTTCGGAAACTGGTTATTTTCCGCCGCATCACAGTCGTGATTAATGCGCAAGTGAAACCTTGGTAAGCCGACACATCCCATGAGGGACAAATGTTCATCTCGACCGCCAGGGCCGCGCGGCACCTGGATTTCGATCCTTCGACCTTACAGGCGATGGCAAGGCGGGGGGTTGTTCCAGGTGCAAAGAAGTTCGGCCGCCTATGGCGCTTTGAAAGCGAGCTCTTCTTTGCCTGGGTCAAGGACGATAGTGACAGGCAACGAGGGGTGAAATGCCAAGGGTCTTCCAACGGAAAAACAGTCAAAGCCTCTACATCGCCTATACGAAAGACGGAGTCGAAGTATATGAGTCTGCTCGGACTCAAGACCCGGTAATCGCCCAGCAACTTCTTGATCAACGTCTCGCGGAACAAAACGCCGGCCTAGGCCCCACATGGCAATGGGCTGTCGAGGAGTTCTTCGAGAAGGCGATCATCAAGCCGAAGACCCGAGCCTGTTACCTCTCGAGCGCGAGGAACGTTCACCCGTTCCTCGGGCATCTTCGCATGAAGCAGGTGACGACCACGGTGCTGCGCGAGGTCATCACTGAGCGACGGAAGCAGGTTGTGCGGAACAAGCCGGTAGGTGACACGGCGATCCGTCGGGACCTGGCATTTGTCAGTTCGGTCTTCACCCTGGCACTCGAGACCGAGGAGGAGTGGACGGAGGGGTTTGAGCATCCGGTCCACCGGCTGTCGAAAACCACGACCAAGAACAAGCGGCTCAAGCGCACCACGCGCCGGCGGAGGTTCTTCTCCCCGCGCGAGTTCGGTGCCCTGCTCTGCGCCTGCACGACCCAGCAGCAGCGTCGGATCCTGAAACTGGCCGTCTCCACCGGCATGCGCCGGCAGGAGATCGAGAACCTTCAATGGGAGCGGAACGTCCGCCTCTCTCGTCGCGAGATCGTTCTCTGGGACGACGACACGAAGACGAGCGAACCGAGGACGATCGCCCTGAACGACATCGCTGTCAGGGTCCTGTCCCTGACAGTCCGGAGCAACCAGTGCCCCTACGTTTTCTGGCACATGGAGATCGACGAGAAGGGTCGTCCGGTCCCTGTGAAGTACGCCTCGTTCGCTCAGTGGTGGAAGGGCGTGAAGAAGCGAGCGATCGCTCGGTCACCCGATTCGCGCTTCCACGACCTGAGGCGGACGTTCGCTTCCTGGTGGATCCAGAGAGGTGGCGACTGGGAGGTGCTGAGAACGATGCTGGGTCACTCGCAGTCGGAGATGACGGCCAACTATGCCTACCTTCGGACCGGGGACCTGCACGATGAGATCGCCCGACTGTCAGGGCCGCAACCCGGACAGGACCTTCTGATCGATGACGAAGAGGAGGACGACGAGGATGAATAACTGAGGGATATCAAGGAGATAGTGGCGCGCCCGAGAAGATTCGAACTCCTAACCTTCTGATCCGTAGTCAGATGCTCTATCCAATTGAGCTACGGGCGCGTTCTGCGGGGCGTCGTCGCCGCCCCGTCGTCAGGCGGGCGGAACCTAGTCGATGCCCGCCCCCGATTGCAAGCCCCAATTTCATCGTTCCGACACGAAACGAGACATGCGGCGGCCGCATGGGCGAAGGCCCCTGCCCTGCGGCCGCTTTCCGGCCCGCCCCGGGCGCGCCATCTCCCTGCAAGAATGACCAAGAACGGGGAGGCCATCATGGGACTCGTATGCGGCGTCGCGGGGCGCGTTCTCGCCCTGCTCTTCTTCCTGGCCCTGCCGGCCTTCGCCCAGGCGCAGACCGGGGATACGGACAAGAGCGCAATCGTCGGCGTGATCCAGAAGCAGTTGGACGCCTTCCAGGGCGACCGGGCGGCGGAGGCGTTCGGCTACGCCTCGCCGGGCATCCAGCAGATGTTCGGCACGCCGGACAATTTCCTGGCCATGGTCCGGCAGGGCTATGCGCCGGTGTACCGGCCGCGCTCGGTCGATTTCCGCGAGCTGGTCACCCGCGAGGGCCGGATCGTGCAGAAGGTGCTGTTCGTCGGCCCGGACGGGGTGCCGGTGATCGCCGAATACTTCATGCAGCGGCAGCCCGACGGCAGCTGGCGAATCGATGGCTGCCGGCTGGACCGCAGCGGCGACGAATCGGCATGAGACCTAGGCTTAGGGCGGCGTTGACAAGGCGGACGGGGGCGCTCCATCGTGCGGGCCCGACACCAGAGGCTGCCGATTTCCCGCCATGACCGACACCGCGCTGAAGACCGCCATCGAACAGGCCTGGGCCGACCGCAACAGCCTGACCCCGGCCACCCAGGGCACCGCCCGCGACGCCATCGAGGCGGCGCTGGAGGGCCTCGACAACGGCACCCTGCGCGTGGCCGAGAAGATCGACGGCGAATGGCAGGCTCATCAGTGGCTGAAGATGGCGGTGCTGCTGTCCTTCCGCATCACCGACAGCAAGATCGTCGAGGGCGGGCCGGACGGCGCGGTCTGGTACGACAAGGTGGCGCCGAAGACCCTGGGCTGGGGCGAGAACCGCTTCCGCGACGCCGGCTTCCGCAGCGTGCCGGGCGCGGTCGTCCGCCGCTCCGCCTACATCGCGCCGGGCGTGGTGCTGATGCCGAGCTTCGTCAATGTCGGCGCCCGGGTCGACAGCGGCACCATGGTCGACACCTGGGCCACCGTCGGCTCCTGCGCCCAGATCGGCAAGAACTGCCACCTTTCGGGCGGCGTCGGCATCGGCGGCGTGCTGGAGCCGCTGCAGGCCAACCCGGTGATCATCGAAGACGACTGCTTCATCGGCGCCCGGTCGGAGGTGGTCGAGGGCGTGATCGTCGAGCGCGGCTCGGTGCTGTCGATGGGCGTGTTCCTCAGCGCCACGACCAAGATCGTCGACCGCGAGACCGGCACCGTCAGCTACGGCCGGGTGCCGTCCTATTCAGTGGTGGTGCCCGGCTCGCTGCCCGGCAAGCCGCTGGCCGACGGCACACCCGGCCCGTCGCTGGCCTGCGCCGTGATCGTCAAGCGGGTGGACGAGCGCACCCGCGCCAAGACCTCGATCAACGAGCTGCTGCGCGACTGACCCTCGACATGGCGACGACGGCCGTTCCCGACCCGATCGAGCTGACCCAGGCGCTGATCCGCTGCCCCAGCGTCACCCCGGCCGATGCCGGGGCGCTGGGCGCGCTGGAGGCGGCGCTGGCGCCGCTGGGCTTCCGTTGCGAGCGGATGCGGTTCGAGGCGCCGGGCACCGCGCCGATCGACAATCTCTACGCCCGCATCGGCAGCGGCCGGCCGCATCTCTGCTTCGCCGGCCATACCGATGTGGTGCCGCCGGGCGACGAGACGCGCTGGCGCTTCCCGCCCTTCGAGGGCCGGGTCGCCGAGGGCCGGGTCTGGGGCCGCGGCGCCTGCGACATGAAGAGCGCGGTCGCCGCCTTCGCCGCTGCGGCCGGGCGCTTTCTCGCCGAGCGCGGATCCGATTTCGGCGGCTCGATCAGCCTGCTGATCACCGGCGACGAGGAGGCCGAGGCAGTCAACGGCACGGTGAAGATGCTGCAGGCCCTGGCGGCGCGCGGCGAGGCGATCGATTCCTGCATCGTCGGCGAGCCGTCCAGCGCCGAGGCGGTGGGCGACACCATGAAGATCGGCCGGCGCGGCAGCCTGACCGGTCGGCTGACCGTGCGCGGGGTGCAGGGGCATGTCGCCTATCCGCACAAGGCCGACAACCCGCTGCCCCGCCTGGTGCGGATGCTGGCGGCGCTGAGCCCCGGCCCAGGGGGCCTCGGGCCGGAGATCGACGCGGGCAGCGCCCATTTCGACCCGTCGACCCTGGCGATCACCACCATCGATGTCGGCAACCCGGCAACCAATGTGATCCCGGCCGAGGGCCGCGCCGTGTTCAACATCCGCTTCAACGACCGCTGGACGGCGGAGACCCTGGCCGCCTGGATCCGCGAGCGCTTCGACGCGGTCGGCGGCGACTACGCGCTGGAACTTCGCAGCGGCGCCGACAGTTTCCTCACCGCGCCGGGCGAGCTGACCGGGCGGGTCGCCGGGGCGGTGGAGCGGGTGACCGGCCGCCGCCCGGCCTTCAGCACCTCGGGCGGCACCTCCGACGCCCGCTTCGTCAAGGATTACGCGCCGGTGGTCGAGCTGGGCCTGGTCAACGCCACCATCCACAAGACCGACGAGAACGTGCCGGTCGAGGAGATCGAGACGCTGACCCGGATCTACCGGGCGGTGCTCGAGGACAGCTTCCCGGAGAGGGGCTGACGGCCATGGCGGTCTCTTCGGGCGACATCATCCGCGGCGTCTGGGGCGCCTGGCGCCTGGCCAAGCGCGACACCGGCGGCATGGCGATGTTCGACATCTCGCCGGACGGGGCAGCCAAGAGCTTCGTCGCCGCGGCGCTGGCCTTCCCGCTCTTTGCGGTGGAGCAGGCGGTCGCGCTGGGCTTCCGGTGGCCCCTCCTGCTGCAGCCGGTTCCGCTGGTCATCACCGCCCTGGGGTTCCTGGCCAGCTGGCTGGTGCTGCCGGCGGCCCTGACCTGGATCCTGCCTTGGCTCGGCCGCGGTCAGCGCTTGGCCGGGACGATCGTCGCCTGCAACTGGGCGGCGCTCCTGATCTCGTCGGCCGGATTCGTCGCGCTCATGCTCAACACGCTTGGCCTGTTTCCCGGGCAGTTGGGCTTCCTCGTCCTCATCGTCACGGAGATCGCCTGCTTCATCTATGAGGGCTTCGTGCTGAGGACGGCGCTGGAGGTCGAACTGCCGATCGTGGCCGGGCTCGTGGTGTTCGATGCGCTGACATCCGAGCTGCTGGTCGCCTGGATCACCGGGGCCGTTCAGGCCGCCCTGTAGCGCACCCACAGGAAGCACAGCCCGTCCGGCGGCGCCGTGGCCCCGGCGGCGGCGCGGCTGCGGGCGGCCAGCACCTCGGCGACCCAGCCGGGCGGGTGCTTCCCCTCGCCCACCAGCTTCAGCGTGCCGGCGATGTTGCGGATCTGGTGGTGCAGGAAGGACCGCGCCTCAGCCTCGATCTCGACCGCCTCGCCGCGGCGCACCACGTCCAGCCGGTCCATCGTCCGCATCGGCGACTTCGCTTGGCACTCGGCGGCGCGGAAGCTGGTGAAGTCGTGATGCCCGACCAGGTGCTGCGCCGCCTCGTGCATCGCTGCGGCGTCGAGCGGCCGCGACACCTGCCATGCCTGCCCGGCCTCCAGCGCCAGCGGCGCCCGGCGATTGACGATGCGGTAGCGATAGGCACGCAGGATGGCCGAGGTGCGGGCGTCGAAGCTCTCATCCACCGCCTCCACAGCCAGGATCGCCACCGGCAGCGGCTTCAGGTGGAAATTGACCGCATCGCGGACGGTGCCTGAATCGGTCGGGCGGGCGATGTCGGCGTGCGCCACCTGCCCGATCGCATGCACCCCGGCATCGGTGCGGCCGGCGGCGGTGATCCGCACCTCCTCGCCGCAGAAGCGGTGGATCGCCTCCTCCACCGCCTGCTGCACCGACAGGCCATGCGCCTGGCGTTGCCAGCCGACGAAGGGGCGGCCGTCATATTCGATGGTGAGCTTGTACCGCGTCATCTAGCCCAGGCGGGTTCCGGCCGGAATCGGGAAGCCGTTCAGCAGGTCGCGCGCCGGCACCGGCGCCTTGCCCGGGCGCTGCAGCCGGGTCAGGCGGATGGCGCCGTGGCCGCAGGCCACGGTGAGCTGGCCGTCCAGCACCGTGCCCGGTTCGCCCGAGCCATGGGCGGGCACGGCCGCCAGCACCTTGATGCGCTCGCCCTCATGCAGGAACCAGGCGCCGGGCCGCGGCGTCAGCGCCCGGATCTGGCGATCGACCGCGACGGCGTCGGCCCAGTCGATGCGCTCATCCTCCGGCCCGATCTTGGCGGCGTAGGTCACGCCCGCCTCCGGCTGCGGCGTCTCCACCGCCGTGCCCTCGGCGACGGCGTCGATCGCCGGCACGATCAGCCGGGCGCCGAGGGCGGCGAGCGTGTCGTGCAGCTCCGGCGTCGTCGTCTCCGGCCCGATCGGCACCCGCCCGGCCGACAGCATCGGCCCGGTGTCCAGCCCCGCCTCCATCCGCATGATGGTGACGCCGGTCTCGGCGTCGCCGGCCAGGATGGCGCGGTGGATGGGCGCCGCCCCGCGCCAGCGCGGCAGCAGCGAGGCGTGGATGTTGAAGCAGCC